>JACPUD010000073.1 GCA_016192435.1 Rhodocyclales bacterium
ACAGATGGAACTGGATTTGCGCGCTTCCGAAGCATCGCTCAAGGCCTCGCTGGCGCGCGCCCAATTGCTGCTCGATTCGGCCCTGGACGCGGTGATCTGCGTCGATCAGGAAGGCCAGGTGATCGTCTGGAACCCGAACGCGGAAGCCTTGTTCGGCCATCCGGCGGCACATGCGGTCGGCCACGATTTCGTCGAACTCATCGTGCCGCCGGAACAACGCCAGCGGCACCGCGCGGGCCTCGCGGCTTTCATCGAAACCGGCAACGCCAAGGCCCCCGGCAAGCGTCTGGAACTGACCGGGCTGCGTGCCGACGGCACCGAGATTCCGATCGAGATGACGGTCGGGGCGATGCAGCACGAAGGCAGCTATTTGTTCACCTCCTATATCCGCGACATTACCGCGCGCAAGGAGGCCGAGCTGTCGCTGAAGGCCTCGGAACAGCGCTTTCGCGACCTGGTCGACACCACCGACGGCATCGTCTGGGAAGCCGACGCCACCACCTTCCTGTTCAGCTTCGTCAGCAAGAAGGCCGAACGCCTGCTGGGATACCCTGCCGATGACTGGTCGCGTCCCGGCTTCTGGGTCGAGCACATGCATCCCGAGGATCGCGCCTGGGCGCCGGAGTATTGCGCGGCTTGCACCGCCCGGCTCGAACCGCACGCCTTCGAGTACCGCTTCATCGCCCACGACGGACGCATCGTCTGGCTCCATGACATCGTCACAGTGGTCGCCGAGAACGGCGTGCCGCGCTGGTTGCGCGGCATCATGATGGACGTCACCGAACGCAAGCTGCGCGACGAACTGCTGGTCAAGCTGTCGCTGGCCGTCGAGCAGAGCCCGGAAAGCATCGTCATCACCAATGTCAAGGCCCAGATCGAGTATGTCAACGACGCCTTCGTCCGCACCACCGGCTACAGCCTGGACGAGGTCATCGGCAAGAACCCGCGGATGCTCCAGTCGGGACGGACCCAGCCCGGAACCTATACCGCGATGTGGCAGCAACTGAGCCAGGGCAAGCCGTGGAAAGGCGACTTCTTCAACCGCCGCAAGGATGGCAGCGAGTACGTCGAATTCGCCATCGTCACGCCGATCCATCAACGCGACGGCGCCATCACCCATTATGTCGCGGTCAAGGAAGACATCACCGAAAAGCGCCGCGTCGGCCGCGAACTGGATCAGCACCGCCACCACCTGGAAGAACTGGTGGCGAGTCGAACTGTGCAGCTCGAGGAACAGCGCGAACGCGCCGAAGCGGCCAATGTGGCGAAAAGCGCCTTCCTCGCCAACATGAGCCACGAAATCCGCACGCCGATGAATGCCATCGTCGGCCTGACCTATATCCTGCGCCGCACCCAGCCCACGCCGGAACAGGCGGACAAGCTGTCCAAGATCGCCGATGCGGCCGAACATCTGCTGTCGATCACCAACGACATCCTCGACCTGTCGAAGATCGAGGCCGGCAAGCTGGCGCTGGAGCAGACCGACTTTTCGCTGTCGGCAATTCTCGATCACACGCGCTCCCTGATCGCCGAGCAGGCCCGCGTCAAGAACATTCAGATCAGGCTGGAATGCACGGGTGTGCCGCACTGGTTGCGTGGCGACCCGACCCGGCTGCGCCAGGCACTGCTCAACTACGCCGGGAATGCGGTCAAGTTCACCAAGCGCGGCACCATCACCCTGCGTGCGATTCTGCTGGAGGACAACGGCGACGAAGTCGAAATCCGCTTCGAGGTCGAAGATACCGGCATCGGCATCCCCGCCGAAAATCTGCCCAGCCTGTTCCAGCCTTTCGTTCAGGCCGACACCTCGACCACACGCAACTATGGTGGCACCGGACTGGGGCTGGCCATCAGCCGCCGCCTGGCCTGCATGATGGACGGCGATGCCGGAGTGGAAAGCGAAGTCGGCCGCGGCAGCACCTTCTGGTTCAGGGTTCGCCTCAAGCATGGCCATGGCATCGTGCCGACCGCGCCGATCGGCGAGGCGTCGAGTATCGGCGTCGAAGCCGAGCTGCAGCGGCACCATGGCGGGGCGAGACTGCTGCTGGTGGAAGACAACGAAATCAACCGCAATGTGGCACTCGAACTGATCCATGCCGCCGGCCTGGTCGCCGATACCGCGAAGACCGGCATAGAGGCCGTGGTCAAGACCGCCAACATCGCCTACGACCTGATCCTGATGGATATCCAAATGCCACAAATGAATGGTCTCGACGCCTGCCGCGAGATTCGCTGCAGGCCTGGCGGTGCGCAGATACCCATCGTCGCCATGACCGCAAATGCTTTTGACGAAGACCGAATCGCCTGTAAGGAGGCTGGAATGAATGACTTTATCGCCAAGCCGGTAGATCCGCAGCAGTTCTACAGCACACTGCTCAAGTGGCTCCCAGCCCCGGCGAGCGCCGTGAAGCCCGCGCCGACCGCGACCCCGCCCGGCGGCGACAATGCGCAGCGGCGGCGCCTTGCCGCAATTCCAGGACTCGACATCGATCGCGGACTGGCAACGATGCGTGGCAATGTAAACAAATACGCAAGACTGCTGAGCCTGTTCGCCGACGGCTACAACCAGCATGCCGACCAGATCCGCAATCTGCTCGCCGCCAGCGACCTCTCGCCCATAGAACCGATCGCCTACGCCTTGCGCGGATCGACCGGCATGCTCGGTGCCGTCTCGGTGTCCGACGCCGCCACGGCGGCCCTCATGGCTCTGGAGCGCGATCCCACGGCCGAGGAAACGCGGCAAGCGTGCGCCGCCCTCGCCGAGCACCTGACGCTGTTCATCGGCGGCATCCGGCGCGAGCAGAGCGCTTTCTTCGCGCACTCGGATACCGTCGCGGCGCCGAATCGCTCGGTCGAAGTACTCGAGCGTCTGGAAGCGCTGCTTGAGCAAGGCGATCTGGCGGCCAGCTATCTGGCCAAGGAAGAAACCGAACTCCTCGCCGCGGCCCTGGGCGAAACGGCGCAAATACTTCAGGCCCGGATCGAGACTTTCGATTACGAATCCGCCGCCGTGGCGCTGCGCGAATTCCGCAGGCAATAGTCTGTCGCGGCAAGCCGCAAGGCCCCCGGCGGGACCGCGGCCTCCGGCATGCGCTGCCGGGCCTAGCTCTTGCCGGGCATGAACTCCATGGTCAGGCGCACCAGTTCCGCGATCGATCCGGCCTGCAGCTTCTGCATGATCAGGTGCCGATAGGTTTCGGCGGTACGCTGGCTGATGCCCAGCTCATGGGCGATGGTCTTGGTCAGTTTGCCCTCGAAGACGCCTTCCAGAACCTCGCGTTCGCGCGGCGTCAGGAGTGCCATGCGCTCGCCGATTTCCCTGCTGCGAGCCTGGATTTCGGCGCGCGCCTTGTCGATGCGCAGACCGTCCTGGATGCGATCCAGAACGCGCTGGGTGGAAAACGGCTTCTGAAAGAAGTCCAGGGCGCCGCCGCGCATGGCGCGCACCACCGACGGTACCTCGGCATAACTCGATATGAAAATGATCGGCAGGTCGATCCGCTGGTGCCGCAGTTCGTCCTGCAACTCAAGCCCGCTCATGCCCGGCATGCGCACGTCGGTCACGATGCAGCCGGCCAGGTTGGACAGCTCCTGCTCCAGAAAGCTCGGCGCGTCGTTGAACACCGCGTAGGGCAAGCCCACCGACTCGACCAGATCAACCAGAAGAAAGGTGATTACCGGGTCGTCGTCGATCAGATAGACACTCGGCACCGGCCGATCAGATTTCTTGGATTGCATCAAAAAGCCAGACCTCTTTTGCGTTTCGGCAGACAGGAATCCCCGCACATGACGCGCTATCGGCTAAACCTACGTAGATACCGCAGTTTGTAGCGTAATTTCCGGATGCACAAGTCGCGGCCCCTTTGAGAACATAGTCGAAAGGATTCGGCTTCGATAATTTAATGAAGCCGGATTTTAGCTGCGTTTGCGCCAGTAGTGGGTGGCGAAACTGTCAAAAACTTCAGTGACCTGACGCTTCGATCGACCCTCATGGCTGCCAACGACAATTCAGACATCAGCAATGCGGAGTTCGCGCAGTTCCAGAAGCTGATCTACAAGATCGCCGGGATCAGCCTGGCGGATACAAAAAAGGTGCTGCTGGTGGGTCGCCTCGGTCGGCGCTTGAGGGAATTGAAGCTCTCTTCATTCGCCGAATATTACCGGCTCGTCGCCAGCGGCAACGCCGCGCAGGAGTTGCAGACCATGGTCGATCTGCTTACTACCAATGAAACCTATTTCTTCCGCGAGGAAGCGCACTTTCAATTCCTGGCCAAGACCATCGCCGCCGACCACCCGCCATTCAGCCCGTTCAAAGTGTGGAGCGCCGCGTCATCCACGGGCGAGGAGATCTACACCATAGCCTTCGTCCTGGCCGAAACTTTCGGACTCGATGCACCCTGGAGCGTCACCGGCTCGGATATTTCCACGACTGTTCTGGGTACCGCGGAGCGCGGCCACTACTTGCTGGAGCGCACTCGCGGTCTGCCCGACAGCTATTTGCGCAAATATTGCCTGAAGGGCGTTCGCAGCCAGGAAGGCGGATTCATGATCGCTCCGGAGATAAAGCGTCACACGCGCTTTCTGCAGGTGAATCTGAACCGGGCGCTCCCCGCTGTGGGCAAGTTCCATGTGATCTTCCTGCGCAACGTGATGATCTATTTCGACGCGGAAACCAAACGCCAGGTGGTGGCGCGCCTGGTCGAACAGCTTCATCCCGGCGGCTATTTCATCGTCGGCCATGCAGAAAGCCTGCATGGCCTGAGCGATACCCTTCACGCCGTGCAACCCACCATCTACCGCTTGCCGTCCTAGCGCTCGTGCCGCCAATGACCGCACCCCTGACGATGAAACAACGCAAAGGCGAATTGAACGCCCGCCCCTCCCGTCCGCTGCGCGGCCCACGGCTGGCTTTGCACAGCCAGCCGGCTGCGGCGGCGCGACGCATGCGGCGCGAAATCCCGCCTCGCCCCCTCGCGGGGAGGCTATTGATTTGCTCGCTTTGGCTTTGCCCGCCTGGGATTCCCCTGCGGGGGCAGGCGTCGAATGTCACAGGGCGCACTTATTTGAGTATTTCACGTTAGCCCATGGCCGCCAGGATCAAGGTCATGATCGTCGACGATTCGGCCGTGGTGCGCCAGGTCAATCGAGAAACCCTGGAACGCGAGGCGGATATCGAAGTGATCGGCGTTGCTGCCGACCCGCTGTATGCGCTGGACAAGATGAAGCTGCAATGGCCCGACGTGCTGGTGATAGACATCGAAATGCCGCGCATGGACGGGCTGACCTTCCTGCGCAAGATCATGAGCGAGCGCCCGACGCCGACCATAGTCTGTTCCTCGCTCGCCGAGCAGCGGGCCGGCGCAAGCATCGAGGCGCTCGCCGCGGGCGCGCTGGCAATCATTGCCAAGCCGAAGCTGGGCGTAAAGCAGTTCCTCCAGGACGCCGGCAACGATCTCGTCGCCGCCGTGCGTGCTGCGGCGCGCGCCAACCTGAGCCACCTCGGCGGCGGCGCGGTGCGGCCGTCCGCGGCTTTCCCGGGATTCGCCGCCGATGCGGTGCGGGCCGCCCAGGCAGCAAGCACGCGCGCCATGAGCACCACCACCGACCGGGTGGTCGCGATCGGCACCTCAACCGGCGGCACTCAGGCGCTGGAGGCCGTGCTGAGCAAATTGCCGAACGTCGGCAGCGGCATACTCATCGTCCAGCACATGCCGGAGAGATTCACCGCGATGTTCGCCGAACGCCTCAACAGCCTCTGCACACTCGAAGTTCGCGAGGCACAGAATGGCGACCGCGTCGTACCCGGCCGAGCCCTGATCGCCCCCGGCGGCCGCCACATGATGCTGCGCCGCAGCGGCGCCCGCTATTACGTCGAAGTGGCGGACGGCCCGCCGGTGAATCGCCACAAACCCTCGGTCGATGTGCTGTTCCGCTCCGTAGCGCAAGTTGCCGGACGCAATGCGCTCGGCGTGATCATGACCGGCATGGGCGACGATGGCGCGCGCGGCATGAAGGAAATGCACGATGCCGGAGCGCTGACGATCGCCGAGGATGAATCGAGCTGCGTCGTGTTCGGCATGCCGCGCGAGGCGATTCGCCACGGCGGCGTGGATCGGATCGTGCCGCTCGACCGCATTTCCGCCGAAATCATAGCCTACGGCTGATGCCGGATCGCGACGCGCCCGACCATGCCCCCCACCAACCATGATCCGAAGGACCTCGAGCGTCGCGCCCGGAGCATCAACCCGGGCGGCTGGGCAGTCGAGACCGAACGACCGATCGCCACGCTGCTGGGTTCCTGCGTCGCGGTCTGCCTCTACGATCCCAAACTGCGGCTGGCCGGCATGAACCATTTTCTCCTGCCCAGCCGCACCTCCTCGGCCAGCGATGACACCGATGTGATAATGGCCGGCGACTATTCGATGGAAGTGCTGCTCAATACCATGCTGAACAAGGGCGCGGCCAAGCAGCGCATCGTCGCCAAGGCTTTTGGCGGCGGCACCATCGTCACCTCGATCCTGATGGCCATCGGCCAACGCAACTCGGAATTCGCCAAGGAATGGCTGGAAAGAGAGGGTATCCCTTTAGCGGCGCAGGATTTCGGTGGCGCCTGGTCGCGCAAGGTGCTGTTCACGCCGGATGGCGGGGACGCGTTCTGTCGCCGTCTGCCGATCAGCCAGCCCGGCGTGCATGAAGTGGTCAAGGCCGAGCGGGATTACGAACAATCGCTGGCTCGCCCGCTCCGCGCGGGTGCCGAGAAAAGGATCGAACTGTTCTGAACCGGCCATGAATACAGACCAGCACCGATCCCAGTTACTTCGCCAGAACCCGGCACATGCGTCGGGCATGGACGTGCCAGCGATACTGGCGCAGATCGCCGACGCGGCGAGCCGGGACGAAATGATCTTCCCGACCACGACCGAAATCGCCCTGAAACTGCAGCGGACTCTCGACGACCCGGATTGTTCCGTCGATCAGCTCGCCCGGCTGGTCCAAGCCGATCCGCTGCTGGCGGCGCGTGTCGTGGCCGTTGCCAACTCGGTGATCTACAGCCGCGACGGGCGCAGCATTGCGGACGTCAAGAGCGCCGTGGCGCGGATCGGATTCAACACCTTGCGTGTCCTCGCCGCTGCCGTGGTGGTGCGCCAGATGGAAGGCATGGCGGGCACTCCCGAGCATCGCCGGATGGCCGTACGTTTATGGGAGCACACGGCGCACGTCGCGGCGCTGGCCCGGGTCATCGCGCGCCGCTTTACCCATGTCGATCCGGATATGGCGTTTTTTGCCGGCATAATCCATGAAGTGGGCGGCTTCTACCTGATTGCCCGCGCCGCGAGCCATCCCGGCCTGCTGGAGGCGGAGCACGGCAGTCTGCTGGCCTGGGACAACGGTGGCGCGGCGCTGGTCGGGCGGGCGGTATTGAGGCATCTTGGAGTCCCCGACGCGGTACTGGCGGGGATTGAGGGAATGTGGCAGGGCTATCTGGCGCTGCCACCGCAATCCCTTGCCGACACCCTGCTGCTTGCCGACCAGCTGGCCCCGCTGGAATCGCCGCTGTCCCAATTGGCCGGCACAGGGAGTGAAGGCACCATAGCCAGTATCGACGTCATGCTCGGCGACCGAACTCTGAGCAGCATCCTTGAAGAATCCGCAATGGAAGTAGACTCGCTGACCAATGCCTTGCGTGCCTGAACCGACCGCCATGTACCCGTTGAATCCTGCGACCACCCGCCTATGCAACAGCCATGAGGAACCATAAGATGCTTAATGCAAAAATCCGCATTCCTCTGATCCATATCGCGGCCGGCTTGCTGATCGCCGCCGCCGGCGCCGGCGTGGTGATCTATGCCGGTGGCAAACTCGGCATGGACGTCATTCTGATCCTGGTCGCCCTCGGCTTGACCGTAGCGATCCTGCCCGCAATCTACTTCCAGGGCGACCTCTCCGCGCCGATCGAGCACCTGCGGCAGGTCATTGCCCAGACCCGCAATGACGGCGATCTGGCGCGTCGCATCGATGTTCCGCCGAATTCGGTGGTCACGACCACGGCCGGCGCCTACAACGGCCTGATGGCAACGCTGCAGGGCATCATCACGCGCATACTGTTCGCCTCGACCCAGGTGGCACAGGCGGCGACCCGGCTGAATGTCGAGGCACGGGAAATTGCCGATGGCTCCGAACAGCAGATCGAGATGGCCCGGGAAGCCGCGGCTGGCGTGGCCGACGTGGTGCAGGGAGTGAATCAGGCGGCGGCTCGCGCCGAGGATGCCGCACGCATTGCGCAACTGGCGCGTGCCGACTCGTCCCGTGGCGCGGCGATCGTGCTCGACGCGTCGAGCGAAATCGGGCGCATTGCGCAATCGGTCGAACAATCCGCCAAGGTCATCGCAGCGCTGGGGGAACGCTCCAGCGAAATATCCGGCATCGTCAAGGTGATCCATGAGATTGCCGACCAGACCAACCTGCTGGCGCTGAATGCGGCCATCGAGGCGGCCCGGGCCGGCGAGCAGGGACGCGGCTTCGCGGTGGTGGCCGATGAGGTGAGAAAGCTCGCCGAGCGAACCACTGCGGCAACCGGCGAAATCAGCAGCGTGATCGCCGCAATCCAGTCCGAAACCAACAGCGCAATCACCACCATCAAGGCCGGCTCGCTGCAGGCCAAGAACGGCGCGCAACTGGCGCAGAAAGCCGCCGAAGCGCTTGAATCGATCAACCACGGGGCCCAGGACACCCTGGACAACGTTTCCGCCATCGCCAGCGCCATGAACGAGCAAAGCCGGCAGGCACAGGACATCGCCGGCAACGTCAATCGCATCATCGAGCTGGCCGAGCGCAATGCCACCAACGCACGGAACAACCTCACCGAGTCGACGCAGCTCACCTATCTGGCGGCCAACCTGCAGGAGGCCGGAAAGATTTTCAAGCTCGGCACCGCGGGAGAAGTCGCGATGAGGCTGCACGAGCGCATGCCGACCCTGGTGCAGGGTCTGGCCAAGGCCGTCGGCCAGGCCTTCGAGGAAGACGTCAGGCGCGGCCAGATCTCGCTTGACGATTTGTTCGACGCCAACTACGAACCGATACCGAATACCCGCCCGCAGAAATTTCATACCAAGAGCGACGCATTCTGCGACCGGCTGCTGCCCGCACTGCAGGAACCGCCACTGCAGCAGATGAAGGAACTGACCTACTCGATTGCCTGCGACCGGCGCGGTTACGTGCCGACGCACAATACGCGCTTCTGCCAGCCGCTTACTGGCGACGATAAAGTCGATATGATCGGCAATCGCACCAAGCGCATCTTCGACGATCCGGTCGGCAAGCGCTGCGGCGACCACGAACTGCCCTTCCTGTTGCAGACCTACCGCCGCGACACTGGCGAGATAATGCACGACATGTCGGCCCCGGTGTATGTTCAGGGCCGGCATTGGGGCGGCGTACGCGTGGGTTACCGCACAGAATGAGAAAATACCGCGCCTGCGACGGCCTGCCCGTGAATGACTTGACCAGCCAGCCCTGCATCGGCACCACTGAAAGGTTCGAACATGTCTGATCTCCTGAAAAGCATCGATGCGCGTACGCGCCTGGCAGGAACCAACAAGCTGGAAATCCTGCTGTTTTCGCTCGGCCCGGACAGCCGTAGCGGGCGGCACGAGACCTTCGGCATCAATGTCTTCAAGGTCCGCGAAGTCATACGTACGCCGTCGATCACCAGCGCCCCGGAGATGTCGCCCGCGGTCAGGGGCATGGTCAGCCTGCGCGGCGCGCTGGTTCCCGTGGTCGACCTGAGCGACTATGTCGGCATCTCGGCCGAGACGCCGCGCGAGATCATGATCGTTACCGAATACAACGGCCACACCCAGGGTTTCCTGGTCGAATCGGTGGATACCATCCTGCGCCTCGACTGGGCCCAGATGCGCGTGCCGCCGGAAATGCTGACCAGCGAACTGGGTGGCCTGGTGACCGCCGTCACCGAACTGCCGGACAGTCGTCTGGTGATGCTGCTCGACGTCGAGCGGATTCTGGCGGAGACGGTGAAACCCGACGACAGCATGCTGTTCGAGAACATTTCCGTGCTTGGGCGCGAAGGTCTGACGGTACTGTACGCCGATGACTCCTCGATCGCGCGCGGACAGATCCAGCGCACCCTCGATGCCATGGGCGTGCAAGGCATCAGCGCGGTTAACGGCAGGGCGGCCTGGGACGAACTGCGCCGCATCGCCGATCACGCGGAGCGATCCGGCCGGCCGGTCAGGGAACTGCTGCAAGTGATCCTGACCGACATCGAAATGCCCGAGATGGACGGCTACCTGCTGACCCGTAACATCAAGTCGGATCCGCGCTTCAACGGTGTCCCGGTGCTGATGCATTCGTCGCTGTCGTCGATCTCCAACCGGCACCTGGGCCTTGCGGTCGGCGTGGACGAGTACGTGCCGAAATTCGAACCGCACCGCCTCTCCGAGTCCCTCACCCGACTGCTGCTGGGCAAGGATGCCCCGCCACCGTCCGAATCGGGTGCGGCTCTGGTTACCCTGGCGCGGGCCACCGCGGCGCCTGCGCAGTCCCTGCTCGACAGCGTCGATGCCCGAACCAAGCTGGCCGGTTCCAACCGCATGGAGATCCTGCTGTTCTCGCTCGGCACCCATGAGCTATTCGGCATCAACGTGTTCAAGGTCCGCGAAGTCGGCGATACGCCCGACATCACGCGCACGCCGAACATGCCGCACGGCGTCGAGGGATTGATCAGCCTGCGCGGCAACGTCATCCCGGTGCTTTCGCTGGCGACGGTCATGCAGCTCAAGGACGCCCCGCCCGGGCGCGGAGCATCGATGATGGTGGCCGAGTACAGCAAGCGCAACCTCGGCTTCCTGGTGCATGACGTCGATCGCATCATCCGCGTCGATTGGGAAAAGGTGCGCGCACCCGACGCCGCCAGCGGCAGCGCCCACGCCTATATCTCGGCGATCACCGAGCTGCCGGACGGGCGTCTGGTGTCGATCCTCGACGTCGAACAGATCATGTCCAACACTTTTGGCGACAGCGTGGTCGGCCAGATCGATCCGATGGAAGGCGGCGAAAGCATGAACGTGTTTTTCGTCGACGACTCCGTGGTCGCGCGCAGGAAGATCGCCGAGGTTCTCGACAAACTCGCCGTCAAGCACAAATATGCGCACAACGGCATGGAGGCCTGGACCCGCCTGTCGGGCATGGCGGCGCACGCCCAGCAGGCAGGACATGAGGTGCGCGAGGAGCTGGACCTGATCCTCGTGGATGCCGAAATGCCGGAGATGGACGGCTACGTCCTGACGCGCAACATAAAATCGGACAGGCGCTTCGACGGCATACCGGTCGTCATGCACTCGTCGCTGTCGTCCGAAGCCAACCATGCCATGGGCAAGAGCGTCGGGGTCGACGCCTACGTGGCGAAATTCGATGCGGAAGCCCTGTCGCACACATTGCGCTCGCAGCTACAGAAGCACGCAACGCACTGAGGAGAAAGCCTGTTATGACGATTGAAAAAGCCAAGCTGAAGTTTCTCGTGGTCGACGATTTCTCGACCATGCGCCGCATCGTGCGCAACCTGTTGAAGGAACTCGGCTTCACCACTGCCGACGAAGCCGAGGACGGCGCGGTCGCCTTGCACAAGCTCAAGAGCGGCGGATTCGATTTCGTCGTCACCGACTGGAACATGCCCAACATGGACGGCCTCACCCTGCTGCAGTCGATACGTGCCGATCCGGCGCTGAAGCATCTGCCGGTGTTGATGATCACCGCCGAAGCCAAGCGCGAAAACATCATCCTCGCCGCCCAGGCCGGCGCCTCCGGCTATATCGTCAAGCCGTTCACGGCGGCGACGCTGGGCGAAAAACTCGAAAAGATCTTCGAAAAACTGGGATGGGCTGCCTGAGGCAGTTCAAAAAAATCAACCGGGACCGGTACGATGGCAAATTCAATCACACATGACCCGAGCGGCGATTCCGCCGATCTGCAGGCGCTCTTCGACAGCATCGCGGCCGGCGCACCGCCCGTCGCACCTGGCGATGCGCCGCCACCGCAGCCGGCGCAGGCGGCCAACGACTCGGACGAACTGCAGACGCTGTTCGACAGCGTCGCCTGGCCCGACCAGCCGTCAGCCGCCGTGGCGCCAGCGTCAACTCTTGCTGCGGACTCGCGCGATGCGGTATTCAACAGGCTCGGCCATCTGGCCCGGCAACTGCATGACAGCCTGCACGGACTGGGCATGGACAAACTGCTGCAGGACTCCGCGCAAAAGATTCCCGATGCCCGCGAGCGCCTCGCCTATATCGCCCAGATGACCGAACAGGCCGCCTCGCGCGTACTCAATGCAACCGACATCGCGCGGCCGGTGCAGGACGCACTGATCGACAGCTCCAAGCAGCTTGCCCAGCGCTGGCAGCGCATGTTCGCCAACCAATTGTCGGTCGATGAATTCAAGGCCCTGGCGGTCGACACCCACGGCTATTTCGCCACGGCGCCGCAACAACTGAAGCTGACCAACGATCAGTTGCTGGAAATCATGATGGCCCAGGACTTTCAGGATCTGACCGGCCAGGTCATCAAGAAAGTCGTGACGCTGGTACAGGACCTGGAAGCCCAGTTGCTGAGCCTGCTGCTGGAGGCCATGCCCCAGGAGCGCAAGGCCGAAACGCCGGAAGGCCTGCTCAATGGCCCGGCGATCGGCGGCGCGGGACGCGTCGACATCGTCAGCAACCAATCGCAGGTCGATGATCTACTTGAAAGCCTGGGTTTCTGAATCGGCTGTCGTCGAGGAGTCGCAAATGAGCAATTTTCAGGGAATGGAAGGGCTGCTGCAGGATTTTCTGGTCGAAGCCGGAGACCTGCTGTCCGGGGTTGATAACAAATTGGTGGACCTTGAGCGGAACCCGGGCGACCATCACCTGCTCAACGAAATATTCCGCGGCTTTCACACCATCAAAGGTGGTGCCGGATTTCTCAATGCGGTCGAACTGGTAACGCTGTGCCATCTGACAGAGAATCTCTTCGATCGCCTGCGCAACAACGAACTGCGTCTCAATGGCGAAATCATGGACGTGATCCTGGCCGCCACGGGATCGGTACGCGACATGTTCGACATGCTGGAGCGCGGCCTGCAGCCGGCGCCCGCCGACGACCGGCTGCTGGCCCGCTTGAAGGCGGCGCTGGCCGGCGAACTGGGTGCGGACGCACCCAACGCTGCACCGCCGCCTGCCCCAGCCAATGCGCCGCCGGCAGCACCCGTCACTGGCGCGCCGGGACCGGACTGGGACGCCCTGTTCACCGCCCTCACCAAGCCGGCAGGAACCCTAGGGAGCGCGGCGGCAGCCAATAGCCCGGCCGGCGCGGCGCCCACCCCGTTGTCGCACGACGTCAGCGGCGAGACCCCCGAGCAGATCATTCACGCCGCGCTCGGTCGCCGCAGCACCGACCGGCCCGGTTCGAGCGCTCCCTCCGGGCGCCGCGAAAATGAAAAGACCCGCGACAGCTCGATCCGCGTCGATACGGCGCGGCTCGATCAGGTGCTGAATCTTTCCGGCGAGATCGGCCTGACCAAGAATCGCCTGAACGCCTTGCGCTCGCAGATCATCAATGGCCAATCCGACACGGAGACGCTGCACGCGCTGGACCAGGCGGTGAGCCAGCTCGACCTGCTGGTATCCGACATGCAGAACGCGGTGATGAAAACCCGCATGCAGCCGATCGGCCGCCTGTTCCAGAAGTATCCCCGCATCGCCCGCGATCTGGCCCGCAGCCTGGGCAAGGACGTCGAACTGGAACTGGTGGGCGAGGAGACGGAAATCGACAAGACGATGATCGAGGATCTGTCCGACCCGATCATCCACCTGATCCGCAATGCGGTCGATCACGGCGTCGAGTCGCCCGAAGAACGCCGGGCCGCGGGCAAGCCGGAAAAATCCCAGGTACGCCTTGAGGCACGCCAGGAAGGCGATCACATTGTCATCATGATTGCCGACGACGGACGTGGCATGCATGCCGAACGCCTGCGCGCCAAGGCACTGGAAAAAGGCCTGATCACCGACGAGGAAGCCAACACCCTGGACGAACGGCAGAGCTTCAACCTAATCCTGCTGCCGGGCTTCTCGACCAAGGACGCCGTCTCGGATGTTTCGGGACGCGGCGTCGGCATGGACGTGGTCAAGACCAACATCCAGAAGCTCAAGGGCCGCATCGACATCAAGTCGACGCCCGGCCGCGGCTCGACCTTCGTCATCTCGCTGCCGCTGACGCTGGCGATATTGCCGGTATTGCTGGTACAACTCGGCGAACAGCCCTTCGCCGTACCGCTGTCAATGGTGCGCGAGATCATGCCGATCCAGCCCTCGGCGGTGCAGGAAGTGGGCGGCTGCGCCACCATGGTGGTGCGCGGTACGGTGCTGCCCATGTATCCGCTCAACTCCCTGCTCGGCTGGCCTTCCGAGCAGGTGCCGACCTACGGCGTGCTGATGCAGACCGCCGAGCACGCGTTCATTCTCGCCATCGACGGTTTCATGGGGCGCGAGGACGCGGTGATCAAGTCGCTCGACGACTTCCGACCCAAGGGAGTCGCCGGCGTCACCACCCTCTCGAATGGCAAGATCGTGCTGATTCTGGACATGAAGGAATTGTTCCAGATGACCGGCGAGGAGCGCGGGGTGCCGCGCTCGGTCTTCATGCAGGCCATCGCCCAGGTCGCCTGAGCCGCCTATGACAGCCTATGGCAGCCGCAATGCAGAACCGCGCCGCATGCGGCGGCAGTTGGCCTGATCCGGCGACGGCGCTTTTGCGATGGCCGCTGCTTCGACAGCCTGCGACCTAGACCGCGACGATCCGGCCCGGATTGCGGCACGATGGCTGGCAGGGCTGGCGGCGTCATCCTTGGTGGCCGTACTGCGCGACGAGGAGTTGCCACGGCAGCCGATCGCGACGCTTGCCGCGTTTGCGACCGCGGCCTTGCAGGCTGGGCGCACGCTGCTGATCCTGGTACCCGACGACGATCCGCTGCCGGAACTCTCCAACGCACTCGACATTGCCCTGCGTCCCCTCTGCCTGGTCCTGCCGGCCGCCGACTTCGCCGCCCGCATTGCGCTGCGTGCCACGCTGTCCCTGCTGGGCAGCCGCCTGGCACGCGACACGGAAGCCACGCAGGGTGCGCCCTGGGTGCGCCAGCGCCAGCACATCGCCGACCACGCCGAGTTGTGGCAGCAGGCCCGGACATGGGCCGCGCAGAACGACCGCAGCGATTGTCCCGTCGCGGTCGCCAAGCTGTTTCCGGTGCGCATCCTGCCGCTCGGTGCCTTCCGTAGCCTGCAGCAACAGGCGGCCGACATCACCCTGCTCTACCGCTGCCATGCGCCGGCGGAACTGGTCGCGCCCAGCGGCCGCATGCTGCGCGTCGGCCGCTGCGCCGCGGCGCGCGACGGCCACGCGCTCGCGGCAAGCGACGAGACCGCGAGGCTGATCCTCGAACGCGAGCAACTCACGCGCGACATCGGCGACCTGGAACTGGAACTGGCGACGGTGCAAGCCGAAGTGGCGGAATTTATGCGCTACTACTACGAACGGGTCGGCCTGCGCATGGCCCAACGCGACGCGCTCCAGGCGCGACTCGCCGCCGCTGAAGCCGCACGGACGCCGCAAGACAGCGGCATCGGCGCCGCAGCCCGCCAATGGCAACAGCAGGCCGAACAGTCGGCGCGCGAAACCGATCGATTTGCCGAAGCGGCGGCCGAGGAAGCTCCCGTGTTCCGCCCCGACAACGACATCAAGCGGCTGTTCCGCCAGATCGCGCAGCAGATCCACCCAGACCGCGCCGGCGACGAAGCCGACCGGGCGTGGCGCACGCGATTGATGAGCGAGGCCAACCGGGCCTATCGCCACGGCGACGTCGGCGCGCTGCATGAAGTCGCCGCCCTTTGGGCCGAGGGCAGCCCGGCTGCCGCGCCGGACCCTTCAGGCGCGGGCGGCGTCCGCCATGTCGCCCTCCTTGGCCAGCAGGTGGCACGCCTGCGCGTGCGGCTGGGCGAGATCGAACGCGAGCTGCACCGCGTGTTCGGCTCGCGCCTCTACGAGCTCTTTATCGCCAACCGCCAGGCGCAACGCCAGGGACGCGATCTGCTCGGCGAGATGGCCGCCCAGCTCGACGCATCGATCGCCGAACTGCAACGCAGTTGCGGCGCCGGCGCCGCCTGATCGCCGGCAGACCCGCTTTCGAAGCACCGCGCAGCGCTTCCGCTATGCGGCGCCCTCGAGTTGCAGCAGCATTGCCCGAGCCTCGGCATGACCCAGCCCCGCCGCACTGCGCAGCCATTTCGCTGCCTGGCGTGAACTGCGCCTGACACCCGCACCACGCTGGTAGGCGAGTCCAAGCTCGAAACAGGCTCCGGCCTCATCCTGCAAGGCGGAACGCCGCAACCAGTACACCCCGCGCTGCGCATCGCGCTCGACGCCCTCGCCATGCAGCAGGCAGTAGCCGCAACTGTACATGGCGTAGGCATCCTCATGCTGCAGCGCCGCCTGCTGGTACCAATGAAATGCCTCGGCCGGCCTGCGCGCCACGCCTTGGCCGAAATACAGCAGGTCGCCGAGAATCAGCTTTGCATCGGGCAGCGTTGCGGCCCGACGATACCAGTCCACCGCCGCGGCGGCATCGGCCGCCACCCCGGTGCCGTGGCGCAGACACTCGGCGAGCATGAAAGCGGCGCGCCGGTGTCCGCGCGCCGCGGCCCGGCGCAAGCAGCTTACGGCAACGGCCAGGGCCGGATCCGTCGCGACGGTCGCCGATTCCAGCAATTCGCGTCCGCGCACATACCAGTAGCGCACCAGTTCGCCCCTGGCCTGCGGCCATCCTGCCTGCATCGCCGCCAGCAACAAAGCCTCGCCGCGGTCGGCTTCGATCTCGCCGCCGATCCCCAGCAACAGGCACCGCCCATGTTCTGCCATGCCATGCGCATCGCCGCAGGCCGCCGCCTGGCGATAGGCGCGGCGCGCCGCCGCAGGATCGACTGCGGTGCCTTCGCCGCGCTCGTGGCATTCGCCGAGCCAGACCCAGGCCGCCGCGTCGCCCAGATCCGCCGCCGCGCGATACCAGGTCAATGCCGTTGCCTTGTCCTCGGCAATGCCGTCGCCCCAGCGATAGGCGTGAGCAATCTTGAGATGCGCGCGGACGTGCCCGTGCTGTGCCGCAGCCCGCCACCAGTGCAGTGCCGCGCCGAGATCGCGACCGGCCGCAGCGATGCCGTAAGCGTGACACTCGCCGAGTTCGAACTCGGCATCGCGGCTGCCCCGCTGCGCGGCCCGGCCGTACCATTCCAACGCGGCATCCGGATTGCGGGCGGCACCGATGCCGAAGCAGGCCGCTTGCCCGAGCAAGAACATCGCCCCCGCCACGCCCTGCTCGGCGGCAGCCCGAAAATGCACCACAGCGGCGGCGGGATCGGCGGCAATGCCTTCGCCGACATACAGACACATGCCGAGGCAGAAGCTCGCGCTGGCTATGCCGTCTGCGGCCGCCGCACGCCACAGGCGCAACGCCTCTTCGCGATTCTGCGCGACGCCGCGGCCGAAGAAATGGCAGCGCGCCAGCAGGTCGCGCGACGCTGCATGCCCATGCCCGGCGGCGTGCCGCAGCCAGTGCCCGGCGCGGGCGAAGTCGGGCGTGGCGCCGACGCCTATGCCGAAATAATGCATGCGCCCGAGCCAATACAGGGCGAGGACCACCTCGCTTGCCGCGGCGCGGGTGAATAGGCGCAGCGCCTCGGCGTCATCGCGCGGCAGGCCGCAGCCGTGATGCAGCAGCCAGGCCAGCACGGCCAGTCCCGACGGGCAGTCCGACTCCGCGCTTTGCAGTGCCCAACGCACCGCCGCCGCCGCATCCTTCTGTTCGCGATCACCGTTGACATGGCGCCAGGCCAGTTCGGCCTGCGCGCCGGCATTGCCGCCGGCGGCCATGCGGCGCAATTCGAGGGGCGCAAGCCGAGCCCAGAATTCCTCCGGACGTCCCAGCAATTCGAGCCCTTGGGCCGCGCCGCGCTCGACCAGTGCGCTATCCAGCGCGCCGCGGAAAAATCCCAGCAGCGCCGCGGATGGCAGGGGAACCAGGGACTGCTTCATGCCCTGCGGAATTGTCGAACCATGCCAGGCAGGTTAACGCAAGCTGCGCCCGGCGAAAGCGACGATCAATAGCCGAGTTGATCGCATGCTCGCCGATTGCAGCCGGCGTCCCTGTCAGTTCGGCTGACGTCAGCGAGATTGCGAAGCTTGGCGGAATTCGCCTGCCACGGCCGCGCCCGGCGGCGGAAAACTACCAGGCGGCGGGATCTCAGGCCGGGACGACGCGGTTCTTACCGACGCGCTTGGCCAGATACATGGCCCCGTCGGCGCGCTTGAGCGCTTCGTAGGGATCTTCCGCATTGCGGATTTCGGCCACGCCGCAGCTGAAGGTGATCAGCACCTTTTCGTTGTTGTTGAGGAAGAACTCGCGCGTCAGCTCGCGCTGCACCCGCGTCATCACCGCCACGCCGTCTTCGACCGAGGTGTTCGGCAACAGCACCACGAACTCTTCGCCGCCATATCTGGCCAGCGTGTCCTGGGGCCGCACCGTTTCGCGCACGACTTTCGACAAGTGCACCAGCGCCGCGTCGCCCGCGACATGCCCCAGGGTATCGTTGAGTTTCTTGAAATTGTCGATATCGAGCAACGCCAGGCTCAATGTTCCGCTCTGCCGCTTGAGCCGGGCGATCTCCTTTTCCAGCGCGTCGTCGAGGCCCTTGCGGTTGAGCGCGCCGGTCAATTGATCGAGCCGCACCAGTTCGCTGGCACTCGAGAGTTCGGTCTGCAGCCGCGCCACCACCTCCTCGGCGTCGTTTACCCTGCTGCGCATCGTACTCAGTTCGTCGCGCGAGCGCGCCGCATTGACCTGGACCACCCGGGTCGCGCGCATCACCTCGTCGAGCACCTCGGTGAGTTCGGCGATATTGCCGGCCTTGCTGATCTTTTCCGAGTAGCCCTCGATCTTGCTGTGGTAATCGCCGGTCGCCTCGGAAAAATCGGCGAGGCGATCGACGAAGGTCGCCAGCATGAACTTGAGACGATCGTTGGCTTCGTGCAGGCTCTTCTTCAGCGAACTCTGCTTGACGATGACATCTTTCATGCGGCGCTCTACGTCGTCGATTCTGCGCAGACTGAGCGGTTGCAGGATCAGATCGCGTACCACCTTGATCTGCCCGGTCAACCACTGGTCCTCGACCACCAGCTCGCTGATGTTGTCGATGATCAGCTGGACCAGGTGCATCAGCGCGGCGCTCAGCTCGGACTGGTCCTCGGCGACGAACAACGCCCGGTAGCTGAGCTTCTTCAGGCGTTCGGAGATTCCGTCCAGCGCCTCGGCGGTTTGCGCGGCATGTACCGAGCGCGAAATCTCGGCCGCCTCCGCGGCGAGATCGGGGCTGTCGCGCAACACGATCGAGAGCGTGTTGTCGAGCAGCTGGACGATGATTTCCCGCAACTCGTTGGTCCCCAATTGCCAGCCCGACGAAGGGCTCGACGCGCTCCGCTCCGGTGCCGGTGCCGGTGCCGACGGCGTTGGCGCAGGCACCGCGTCAAGCATGGGCGCGACCGTGTCGCCCCGGTCGATGAAGGCATTTTGCGACCAGGAACGCATCAAGGCCTGCAGCCGGCCAAGCTGCAACTCGGGACTGCCGGAACCGGACAGCACTCGGTCCAGCGCCTCCTTTTTCTTGGCGGCGGTGAGACCGGCATGATGGGTTTCCAGTTGCAGCAGCAGCTCGCGGATCAGGCTCGGCCAATTGTGCGACTCGCTGCCTGACTTACCGAGGAATTCGCTCAAGGCGCTGCCGATACCTTCCCAGCTGCCCTTGGCAACTCCGGCTTCGAACTGGCGCGCGAAGCGCAGTTGCTCCGGACCGTTGCGCGGCAAGCCGGCAAGCAGGCCCTTCAGTTCGCGTTCGGGGAAGGACGCTGGTGCCGGCGCGCCCAATATCTCGAAATAAACCGCCCGATAGTTGTCCGGCGTCGCAGGAATCTTTTTCGATGCGAGCCGACGCAGGGTTTCTCGCGTAAGTTCGGTCTCGGAAAGCGGGGCGGAATCAGCCATGGTTTACCTTTGTCTCATCACAGTGCGGTACATAGTCGCAATACCCAGTCGCAATATCCGTGCCGCCACAATATTGCCGGACGATGGGGCATTGGGCCGGAATCCTTGCGGCCATGGCGCCGATCGCTCGTGTCGCTCATTGCAACCGGCCGCAATCATAGGTGTAAAAGCGCGTCTTGCGCGCGTCAGGCACGTCGATCACCTCCAGCGCCACCCGTCCGGGGATGGCGAAGCTATTGCTGACCAGGCGGGCGCGAGGGGACATCTCGGCACGCGCCTTGATACCGAGCGCCGGCATCGCCGCTGGCGAAAGAAACGCATAGACCAGGTCATAGCCGACCAGCGAATGGGCCCAGAAGTCGCCGCAACGGATGCTGAGATTGTGCCGGCCGCGCGCCCGCAGCCAGGCCCAGGCCCAGGTCAGCGGCGCATGCTCGAAGCCGACAAAGCTGCAGTCCGGACGGGCGGCGGCCAGCTGGCGCAGCACCGCACCGTCGCCGCAGCCCAGGTCGATCACCCGGCACGGAGCGGCAGGCAACTGCAACTGCAATGCGTCCCGGCTGCGGCGATTGGTCAGATACAGAGGCACGCGACTCTTGTCGGTGCGCCAGAAAACCAGCAGCAACAGCACGAATCCGCCGCCCCAGACCCAGCCGGGCAAGGCCATGCCGCGAGCCATGACGGCCAGCGGCAGGAAACAGGCATGTATCGGCAACCACCAGATCGGCGCGCCCAGGCGCCAGGCGATGAGCAGCGCCAGCACACCCTGCAGCGTGGCGAGAAGCAGCGGCCGGCCGAACCATGCGGGAGCCAACAGCAGCGCCAAACCGCCGACGATCAGGGCAGCCAGCACCTGGGCGAGCAAGGCCGGCACCAGGGGATGCCGGTTTCCGCACGGGGTCCCGTCGCTCGCCGCCGCGCCGTTCAGCGCCGGATCGATCGGGATCATGCTTGCCCGCTCCGGCCATGGCTTGTCGGGCAACCGCACTCAGGGCACCCAGAAGCGCTCGAGATTGCTCAGCCCCCAGCGGCTCGCATCCTCGCGACTGACGATCCTGTCCTTTGCGGCGGGAAGCGAAAGGTCGATCACCTCGGGCGGGATGTGCGACTGCGAGCGGATCGAGAAGAACACCTTGACGCAGGGCGTCAGCAATGAACCGCCGGACTGTTCGATGACGACGCCCAGCCGCCCGGACGCCAGTCGCACCAGCGAGCCGATAGGGTAGATGCCGATGCACTTGACGAAGGCCTGGAACACACGACTGTCGAAGTGGCCGCCGCACCATTCGGCCATTTTGCGTATTGCATCGGCCGGGTCCCAGCCGTCCTTGTAGGGTCGGTTCGAGGTGATCGCATCATAGACGTCGCACACTGCCCCCATTCTTGCGTAGAGGCTGATCTCGTCGCCCTTGAAACGCCGTGGATAGCCCGCGCCGTCGATTTTTTCGTGGTGATGCAGCACCACGTCGAGCGGAATTTCGCCGCTTGCCCCGCCCGCCATCAGGATCTGGTGCCCCTGTTCGGGGTGAAGCTTGATGACGGCAAATTCCTCGTCGGTCAATTTGCCTGGCTTGTTGAGGATCTCGATCGGTGTCCTGGCCTTGCCCAGGTCGTGCAGCAGGCCCGCCTTGCCGAGTTCGCGGGTGGTCGCCGCGTCCAGTCCCAGTTGCGTCGCCAGCGCCACCATCAGCGCGGATACCGCCACCGAATGCAGGTAGGTGTAATCGTCGGCGGTTTTAAGCCGCGCCAGACTGATCAGGGCACCGGGATTGCGCATGATGGAACTCGAAATTTCATCCACCAGCGCGTCCGCCGCCGTGGTCGATATGGCCTTGCCCATGCGCGCTTCGTGAAACATCGAAACCACGGCACTCTTGCCGCGGGCGCAGATTCTCACGGCGCGCGCAAGCTCTTCGATGGTGGCCACCTGCCCGCGCGCCGCGCCTTGCATGTCCGCCTGCGCCAAGGCCTGATCCACCTCGGCCGCAACCTCGGCTACGGTGCGCGCTGCTGCGCACGGCTCCACCTGCGCTACATCGAGTCCCAGCACGGTATCGATCCAGACTTCGGTAATGCCGCTTTCACGCAGACGGCGAATGTCCTCGGCATTGTCGAGGATGAAGCGCGTGCGCCAGAACGGATGATCCATCCACGATCCGCACAATTCGTGAATGTGCATGCCCAAGCGCAGATTATCGACGCCGATGCGTTTCAGCATGCCGGATCTGGCAGCTGCCAAGCGTTACGGCAAGGGCGGCTGCGCGTCGACGCGGGTCCGGTCATCGCCGGAATCACCTGCCGCCCGCACGCGAAAGGGATGTGCCGCTCGTCGCGGAACGCGCGGGCGACGCCGGAACATAGCGCAGGTCGTCGTCAGTGACTTCAAACCGGCCGGCGAGTTCGCCCGGTGCGGGCGGCGGGGCCTTGTAGGCCTGGAAGCCGCACTCCTGCAACTCGGTAACGTACCAGGCGTTGTCGGCCTTGAGGATGAACACGCCGGGCTGCGGCCGATGGACATCCATGGTGAACTGGCGGGTGGCCTTTCCCGGCAGCGGATAGCGCCGCTGGCACCGCGGGGTGCCGGCGACTATCAAGGTCGTCTGCCACGGCCCGCCAAGATAGGCCTGCTCGCGAATCACGGACAGCGATTGCCCCGGATCGCCTTCGGTGACGAAAGCCAGCTGGCTGTCGCCGCAGGCGCCGAGCAACAGCGACGAACACAGTACTGCCAGTCGTGTCGCAGCTGGCAGGCTGCGCACTGCGACAAGACCGCTCCAGCCGGCAGCCTCCCCGTTCATCAGCTTTCCGATTCCCACGCCTGAGCCCTCTATCCAATTGCGAATGTTGCCGTTGTCTGCCGCGGCTCAGCCGCCACGGCAGCCGCCAACTTTAACCGAGATTCCTCGCCCCAGTGGGGGTACATGCGGCTGCGGACGGCGCGGAGAAGATGCTAAAGTTGCGCCGCACGGCGTGCACACGAACGTAGGCCAATTGGCTGCCGCGCTTCCCTGCTGTGCGATGACCGCAATCGCCCCGGTGGCGTTCGCTGAGCAGACTCAAAGGGGTGGAGTAGCGCATGAATTGGCATTTCCCGGAAAAATGGTCGCTCAAGGCGCGGGTGACCCTGTTTACTCTGGTGATCTTCCTGTTCGGCATCTGGTCGCTGGCGTTCTACGCCAGCCGTACCCTGCGCGAGGATATAGAAAGGCTGCTCGGCGAGCAGCAGTTCTCCGCCGCGTCATTCATCGGCAAGAAGATCGATCAGGAATTGGCCAACCGGCTGGGCACGCTGACCGAATTCGCGCCACTCGTCATCCCGGCCATACCTCACGGCCCCGCCGCGGTCCAGGCGCTGCTGGAACGGCGTCCCTATCTGGCAAGCCTGTTCAACGGCGGCGTCAGCGTCTACCGGCCGGACGGCACGTTGCTCGCCGCCGTGCCGAACGCTGCGGAGCGTCTTCGGGCCGACGCCGCAGAATTCGATAGCGTGGCCGCCGCGCTCAAGGAAGGGGTCACCAGCGTCGGCCGGCCGTTCGCCGGCGGCAAGCCCGCCGGACCCGCCGTCGGCCTGGCGGCGCCGATACACGATGCGGCGGGAACGGTGATCGGTGCCCTGGTCGGCGTGATCAATTTCGGCGAGATGAATTTCCTGAACAACATAACCGGGGGCCGTTATGGAAAGACCGGCGGCTATTTGCTGGTTGCGCCGCAGCACCGCCTGATCGTCACCGCCACCGACGCACAGCGCAACCTCGAATCCCTCCCCGCCCCCGGGATCAATCCGATCATGGATCGATTTTTTGACGGCTTCGAAGGTTCGGAAGTGTTCGTCAACCCGCTGGGCGAGGAAGTGCTTATCTCCGCCAAGTCCGTCGCCGTCGCCGGCTGGTATCTGGCGGTCTCGCTGCCGACCGCGGAAGCCTTTGCCCCAATCCGCGCCTTGCAGCAACGCATGCTGATCGCGGCGATCTTTCTTACCCTGCTGGCCGGCGGACTGACCTGGTGGATGATCAGGCGCCAACTGGCGCCGGTGATTGCCGCAGCCCGCAGCCTGGTTGCAATGTCCACGGCCAACAGCCGCCCAGAGCCGCTGACCGTCACCCGCCAGGATGAAATAGGCGACTTGTTCCGCAGCTTCAACCAGTTGCTCGGAATCGTCGCCCAGCGCGAGGACGAACTGCGGGAAAGCGAACACCTGCTCAGGGAATCGCAGACCATCACCGGACTCGGCAGCTACTCGATCGATGCCGACACCGCGCGATGGACCAGTTCGGAGGTATTCGACCGCATTTTCGGCATCGACGATTCCTATGAGCGGTCAATGGCCGGGTGGGCGGCGCTGATCCACCCGGATGACCGCCTCGCGATATTGGATTACCTGAAGGAAGATGTCCTCGGTCGCAACCAGTCTTTCGACCGGGAGTTCCGCATCCTGCGCCGCAGCGACGGCGCCGAACGCTGGGTGCGCGGCCTCGGCGGCGTCGAGTTCGACGGAGCGGGCCGGCCGCTGAAAATGCGCGGCCTGATTCAGGACATTACCGAGCGCAAGTACACCGAACTGGCCTTGCTCGAATCGAACCAGATGAACCGGGAAATCATCGCCAGCGCCAGCGAAGGGATCATCGTATATGGCCCCGACCTGCGTTACCGGGTATGGAACCCCTATATGGAACAGCTCACCGGAATGTCGGCGCAAAACGTGATCGGCCGCGACCCCTGGGAGATCGTGCCTTTCATGGCGGAAAGCGGCGTCATGCTGCGGGTCGAACGCGCGCTGGCCGGCGAAACCCCCGAAGCCATCGAGTTTCCCTTCGCCGTCAAGCGTACCGGGCGCGCGGGCTGGGCATCGGCCCTCACGGCCCCGCTGCGCAATACCCGGGGCGAAATCATCGGGGTCATCGGCACGGTGCGCGACGTTACCGAGGTCAAGCGTGCGGAACTCGCGTTGCGCGACCTGAATGACCGGCTCGAAGCGCGCGTGCGCGAACGCACCAGCGAACTGGCGGCCACCATGCGCCAGGCGGAAGCCGCAAACCTCGCCAAGAGCGTGTTCCTCGCCAACATGAGCCACGAGATTCGCACGCCGATGAACGCGATCATCGGCCTCACCCATATCCTGCGCCGCAGCAACCCCACGGCCGCGCAGGCCGACCGGCTGGCCAAGATCGACGCGACGGCGAATCACCTACTCGCCGTCATCAACGACATCCTCGACATCTCGAAGATCGAAGCCGGCAAGCTGACCCTGGAGCAGGCGAACTTCCCGCTCGCGTCCATCCTCGATCATGTCTCTTCGCTGATCGCGGACCGCGCCCGCAGCAAGGGACTCAGCATCACCCTCGACGCCACCGGGGCGCCGGCCTGGCTGCGCGGCGACGCCACGCGCCTGCGCCAGGGTCTGCTCAACTATGCCATCAACGCCATCAAGTTCACCGAAAGCGGAGGCGTCACGCTGCGCGCCCGCCTGCTGCACGAGGATGGCGACGATCTTCTGTTGCGCTTCGAAGTGACAGATACCGGAATCGGCGTCGCGGCCGACAAGATTGCCAGCCTGTTCCACGCCTTCGAGCAGGGCGATGCCTCGACCACGCGCAAGTATGGCGGTACCGGCCTGGGCCTGGCCATTACCCGGAGACTGGCCGAACTGATGGGCGGAGAAGTCGGCGCCGAGAGCACACCGGGGGGTGGCAGCACCTTCTGGTTAACGGCTCGACTGCAGCGTGGCACGGGCGTCATGCCCGCCCTCAGCGAAGTCAAGACGGAGGATGTAGCGACGGAACTGCGCCGTCGCCACGGCGGCGCGCGCGTGCTCCTGGCCGAAGACAACGCCATCAACCGGGAAGTCGCGATGGAACTTCTGCACGGTGCCGGACTGGCCGTGGATATCGCCGTAGACGGCCTCGACGCCCTGGAAAAGGCCCGCGCCATTGCCTTCGACCTGATCCTGATGGACATGCAGATGCCGCGCATGGACGGCATCGAGGCGACCCGCGCCATCCGCTCCCTGCCCGGCCGCGCCAACACCCCCATCCTGGCGATCACCGCCAATGTCTTCGAAGAAGACCGGCGCGCCTGCGCCGAAGCGGGAATGAACGACTTCGTCACCAAGCCGGTAAATCCCGATGATCTCTACGCCGCGCTGCTGAAATGGATGCCCAGCGCGGAACTGGCGCCGGCGCCGGCCAGGGATATGGCACCGGGCCCGGCGCCGCGGACGCGGATCGCTCCTGCCGAGATCGACGCCTGGCGGCAGCGGCTGGCGCAGGTTGCCGGTCTCAATATCGAGCATGGCCTGACGCTGCTGCGCGGCAGCGTTCCCAAACACCGGCAGATGCTAAGCCTGTTCGCCCAAACCCATGCGCACGATACCAAGGCGCTGGCCGAGGCCCTCGTTGCCGGCGATCTGGCCGCTCTGCATCGGCTGGCGCATACCCTCAAAGGCTCGACCGGCACCATCGGCGCGACTGCGGCAACCGCTGCCGCGGCCTCGCTGCATGCGGCGCTGCGCGAGAATGCATCGAGCCATCAGATAGAAATCCGCTGCTGCGCATTGATCGCCCAGATGCGTGCACTGGTCGAAGCGATCAACGCAGCGATCCCGGACACGGTCAGCGCCGCCAAGTGCGGCGGTCTGGGCGAGGTCTGAGCGAGATCTGAGCGCGGGCAGCATCGCGACGCACAGCCGCCGTGACGCCAGCACCAACTTTCCGTGACCCTCGGCTCAGCGCGATTCCTTGATCAGCCGGCCGTTGGCCGCCTGCACCGGACGGGCATTGCTGCGAAACACCCGCGAAAAGATCGCCACCTGTTCCGCGCCGACCTGCGCCGGCTGCTTCAGCACCATCCACAACACGCCCTCGGTGCAGGGCGGAGTCGTCAGCGAACCCATATAGGTCCAGTAGGCGCGATTCTCCGGCAACAGGCTGTTCGCGTCGATGGCGTCCTCGGACGCAAACTCGACCCCTTGCTCCAGCGGCAGGTTGTTCCACAAGGTCTGGATCAGCGGGTGCTCGGCGCCTTTTTCTAGCAGTACCGCGACGATGGCGACTTGCCCGTCCTCGCTGCGATGCACCAGATGTGCCGACATGTCATAGCTGCGGCCGTTGATTCGTTCTTCCGCCGGCCTGTGGAATTGCAGTTGCTGCAATTCATAGCGCTTGCCCATCACGGTCAGGCCCTGACCGGGCGCCAGCCTGACCTGCACGGTGTGGCCGATATCGATGATGCGGAACTGCGCCAGCCGGTAATCGAACTTGATGCTTTCGAGATTGACCGCGATGCCGTCGCGAATGTCGATCGGCGACTGGCGCTTGCCGCTGCCGCAGGCGGCGTATTCGCCGCGCAGGCGCGCCCAGTGGGAAGGTCCGCCCTCTCCCTCGTAGGACCATTCGATGCGCCTGGACGCAGTCGGGACGACCGGTACCGTCTCGGCCGCCGTTTTTTGCCGCGCAGCCTTGCGCGGACCCGAAGTTGCGTAATGCAATTCGCGCTGCCGTCTTGCGCTGGCGGAATCGACGTCGCGCAGAAGCGCCGGCGCTGCCGCCACCGCAGGCTTTGAGGCTGCTGGCTTGGCGCCGCCGGCAAGCCCGGCCTTTGCTGCCGCCTGCGCAGCCGCCTCGGCCGCTGCGGCCTTGTCGATGGGCGGCAGGACGATCAGTTTCGGCTTGTCCGCTGGCGGCACCGGCACCGTATCGGCGACCGGCGTCAGCCGCCGGCCACCGGTCTCGGCCGCCAGACTGCGCATATCGGCATGCATCGCGGCCGGACGTTCGACCGGCGTGACCTTCGCCGTCTCCACCGCCGCCGGGGCGGACCCTGCATCCTGCGCGGCAGCCGTACCGGCAAGCCTCGCGGCGCAGGCAACATTGAACAAGCGCTCGTCGATGCTGCCGACAGCCACCGCATTGGCCCGCCGGCGCGCCACGACGTCTTCGCGCACCAGGCTGTCGCCGCTGAAATACACCCGGCGCAGCGTGGTAAAGCGGCGGGCGGCGCAATCGTAGAGATTCTGGGCGTGAATCGCGTCATAGACGCCGCCGGGATCATTGACCGGGCGCTCCAGCCTGACCCGGCTCCAGGCCGTGGCGCCGGCGGAGGCCGGTTCGATGCGCGTGCGGTCGATTTCGATGGTTTCGCTGCGCCCGGCGAGAACGCCCTGCCAGTTGCCGCCGGCGCTCGCGCCCTGGCCGGCGACGGCCAGGGCCAGCAGCCCGACGGTGCACGCCACGCGCATTACCAACATGATTTCCCTTTTTTCTTTTCGGCCTGTCCCGCTTAACGGCATCGCGGCGGGAGACTTGAGGCGCAGTCGACCAACCAAGGCGCCTGCCGGGGGAAGCCTCTCAGACCTGCATGTTCATGATGTCGTGGTAGGCCGACACCAGCCTGTTGCGCACCTGGACCATTTGCTGGAATGACAGGCTAGCCTTTTGCAGGTTGATCATCACATCCTGCAGATTGACGTCGCTCTGGCTGCTGGAAAAATCCTCGGCCAGCTTGCGCGCATCGACCTGGGCGGCGCTGACTTCGTCGATGGTGCTCTTGAGGACCTGCGCAAAGTCGGGACCGCCGGCTACTGGCTCGCTGCCTGCAGGTTTTCCACCCGCCAAGGAAGCCGCCGAGCGCAGCTCGGAAAGCATCTGGTCGATTTGTCGCGTGTCGATGGCCATGGCCGGGGGAACCCTGATAAGTTTGTTCAGTCGAGAATGAGCAAATGGCGTGCCAACATGGCTTGTCGCCTCATTCGTCCTCGCTCTCCGCCAGCAGGCCTTCGGCGCGATACTGGTTCAGCTTGTAACGCAAGGTCCGCTCCGAGATGCCCAGGATAGCCACTGCCTTTTTGCGCGAACCGCCGACGCGGGCCAATACTTCCTGGATGTGCTGCCGTTCCAGATCCTTCATGTTCGGCGGCGCGCCGCTGCCGCCCGGGACAAGAGTTGGCGCTGGCGACACGGCGGCCGGGACCGGCTCGGCCGCCGGATCGCCCGCCCCGGCTGGCACTGCGGCCACGGCAGCCAGGCGATCAAGTGGCAGATTTTCCGCGCGGATCGATTCCCCGGGTTCGAGAATCAGCGCACGCTGCACGACGTTCTCCAGTTCGCGCACGTTGCCCGGCCAGGCGTAGGCGGCCAGCCGCTCCTCCGCCGCAGCGGCAAAAGTTGCCGCCCTGCCCGCCGCGACGGCCATTTTCGCCAGCGCCAGGCGCGCCAGCGGCACGATGTCGCCGGGACGCTCGCGCAGCGGCGGGATTTCGAGCGGGAACACGTTCAGGCGATAGAACAGGTCTTCGCGAAAACGCCCGGTCCGCACTTCGCCGGCCATGTCGCGGTTCGAGGTCGCCAGCACGCGGATGTCGAGCGCCACCGGCTTTTTGCCGCCGACCCGCTCGACTTCGCGTTCCTGCAGCACGCGCAGCAGTTTGGCCTGCAGGCCGAGCGGCATTTCGGAAATCTCGTCGAGCAGCAGGGTGCCGCCGTTGGCCTGCTCGAACTTGCCGGCCTGGGCCGTTTGCGCACCGGTGAACGCGCCCTTTTCGTAGCCGAACAGGGTGGCTTCGAGCAGGTTGTCGGGAATCGCCGCGCAATTGATGGCGACGAAGGGCCCCTTGGCGCGCGGCGACTGGTCGTGAATGTAGCGCGCGAATACCTCCTTGCCGACACCCGATTCGCCGGTCAGCAGCACGGTCGCATCGGTGCGCGCCACGCGTGCGGCCAGCAGCAGCGTGGCGCGCGTCTTGGCGTCGACGGCGACGACGCCTGCCGCTGGCGCGGGCGGCGTCGCATAGCGGGCGATCTGGTCGATCAGGGCCTTCGGCTCGAAGGGCTTGAGCATGAAGTCGCAGGCGCCGCCGCGCATTGCCGCGACGGCCTTGTCCACGTCGCCGAATGCGGTCATCAGCAATACCGGCAAGCCCGGATGGCGGTTGCGGATTTCGCCGAGCAGGACCAGGCCGTCCATCGGACTCATGCGCAGATCGGAAACCACCATGTTGAAGCCTTTGCCGCGCAGCGCCGCCAGCGCCGCGGCGCCGCCATCGGTGCCGGTCACCTCGTGACCCGCCGCCTCCAGGGTGATCTGCAGCGCGTCGCGCAGGGCGTCGTCGTCCTCGACGACCAGGATGTTCAGTTTTTCGGACATGGCAGGCTGACGATGAAGCGGGCACCCGCACCAGGATTGGAGACGACGTCGATGCCGCCGCCATGGGCGCGCACCACCCCGCGTGCAATCGCCAGGCCGAGGCCGGTACCGGTGCTGCGGGTGGTGAAGAAAGGCTCGAACAGGCGCGCCGCGGTCGCCGCATCCATGCCGGGGCCGTTGTCGGTCACGGCCAGTTGCAAGGTTTCCTCCTCGCAGCGGGCCGCCAGTTCGATGCGCCCGGCCGGCCGGCCGTCGACCGCCTGCAGGGCATTTTCCAGCAGGCTGGTGAGGGCGCTGACCAGCGACTTGCGCGTGCCGGTGAGCACGCTTCCGTCGCTGTGATCCGCGACCACGAATCCGGCTCTGGCGGACAGGGCCAGCGGCTCGAAGTTGCGCGCCAGCTCGGCCAGCAGATCGCTCACGGCGAAACGTTCGCGGCCCAGCACCTCGCCACGGGCAAACAGCAGCATGTCCTGGATCAGATGCTCGATGTGCTTGAGCTGGGCCACGGTCTTGCCGGCAATCGAGGCCCGGCTGTGCGCCGGAATATCGGCGCTTTCGAGGTTGCCGGCATACAGCAGGGCGGCTGCCAGCGGCGTGCGCAGCTGATGCGCCAGTTGCGCGGCCATTTCCCCCATTGCCGCCAGGCGCTGGGTGCGTGCAGCCTGGGTTTTCAGCTGTTGCGCCTCGGTGATGTCGTGCAGCAACACAATGCGGCCGCCGGCCGAATCGAGCGGCGTGACGTCCACCGCGAGCCGCCGTTCGCCGGCAATGAATTCGCCGGGGGTGTCGCCGGGCGTCAGCGCCTCCGCATAAATCGCCGCCCAGCCGGCATCGAGGTCCACGCCGCCGAGAAAATCGCCGGCGGCGGGATTGGTCTGCACCACATTGCCGACATCGTCGAGCACCACGACGCCGGCCGGCAGCGCATCGAGCAGCAGGCTCAGGCGCTCCGTCAGCGCGGCCTTTTCCTGGTATTGCTGGCGCAGGGCGCCGTTGGCGGCCGCCAGTTGCTCGGTAAGCAGCGCCACCTGTACCTGCAGCTCGCTGTAGGCCCCGCTCAGTTCCTCGGAGGCCTGGCTGAAGATGCGGAAGGCCTCGGTCAGACGCAAGGCTTCTTCGGGCGCAACCTGGGCGGCCGGGGCCGGAACGCTTGGGGACTTGGCGGTGTCTGAGGGAAGTACCATGTGCCGCGATGATGGCAGAATCAAGGTTCGCAAACAAGGAAACGGGCATCCGATATACCGGTAAAAATTGCCGCTTCTTTCAGGAATCAGTCTTGCAGTGCCAATCCATACTCTGCACGCGGGTAGGCTGACCGCGAAGACCACGCTGAATACAGGACAGTACAGGACACAATGGCAGAAACCGCAACTGCAGCAACGGACTTCCCGATTTCGGTGGAGGCCTTTGCACGCCTCGGCGCCGGCCAGAAGCTGATTGCCATGCTTGGCTTCGCCCTGTTCCTGGCGATTCTGATCGGCGGTCTGCTGTGGGCCAAAGAGCCTTCCTATGCCGTGCTGTTCTCGATCGCCGACGAAAAGGACGGCGGCAACATCGTCGCCGCCCTGCAGCAGCAGAACGTTCCCTACCGCTTCAGCGAAGGCGGACACACCATCCTCGTGCCGCAGGCCGTGGTCCATGACACCCGCCTGCGCCTGGCCGCGCAGGGCCTGCCCAAGGGCGGACTGGTCGGCTTCGAGCTGCTCGAAAACCAGAAAATGGGCATCAGCCAGTTTGCCGAGCAGGTCAATTACCAGCGCGGACTCGAAGGCGAACTGGCACGCTCGGTGCAGTCGCTCGCTGCGGTCAAGGGCGCCCGCGTGCATCTGGCCATCCCCAAGCAGTCCGCCTTCCTGCGCGACGATCAGAAAACCTCGGCTTCGGTGCTGGTGAGCCTCGTGCCCGGCCGCCGCCTCGAAGCCGCCCAGGTCGCCGGCATCGTCAATCTCGTCGCATCGAGCGTGCCGCAACTGACGCCGAACCATGTCAGCGTGATCGACCAGGACGGCAACCTGCTGTCGCAGCAGAAGGATCCCCTGCGCGACGCCGGGCTCGATGCATCGCAGATCAAGTACGTGCGCGACATCGAGGCGGCCTATGTAAAACGCATCGAGACGATCCTCGCGCCCATCGTCGGCGACAACAATGTCCGCGCCCAGGTGGCGGCCGACGTCGATTTCACCCAAACCGACCAGGTTGCCGAAACCTTCCGCCCCAACCCGCAGCCCGGCACCGCCATACGCAGTCAACTGACGGCCGAATCGGGCAGCGGCTCCCCTGCCGCGGCCGGGATTCCCGGTGCCCTCAGCAACCAGCCGCCGGCCCCGGCCACCGCGCCGCAATCCCAGGCCGGCGAATCCGCAGGCCTCGCCTCGGGCTCCGGCGCCACGCAGAATTTCAGCAAGAGCGCGACGATCAACTACGAAGTCGACAAGACCGTGCGCCATACCAAGGTCGCGCCCGGCGCCGTCCGCCGCCTGTCGGTGGCCGTGGTGGTCAATTACCGGACCCCGGCTGCCGCCACGCCGCAGGCCGCGAGCCGGACGCCGGCCAAGCCGCTGCCCCTGTCCGAGGCCGACCTGAAGCAGATCAACGATCTTGCGCGCGAAGCCATGGGCTACAACCAGGAACGCGGCGACACGCTCAACGTCGCCAATGCGCCATTCACCGTGACCGAAAAAGAGGTGGTGCCCGAACCGCCGCTATGGGCCAATGCCGTGCTGATTGCCACGCTGAAGGAGATCGGCAAGTACCTGCTCGTCATTATCGGGGTGTTCTGGGTGTGGACCCGCATGCTCAAGCCCTTGCTGCTGCAACTGTCCGCTGCGGCCACGCGTGCCGCCGCGCGCCAGGCGGCCGTGGGTGCCGAGCGGGCGCCCGGCGCCGCCGCATACTCCTACGAAACCAAGTTGGCCGCGGCACGCGAAATGGCCAAGCAGGATCCCAAGGCGGTCGCCGCGATGATCAAGGAATGGGTTGGCCGCGGTGAGAACTGAAAGCGAGGGTATCGAAAAAAGTGCCATCCTGCTGTTGTCGCTGGGCAAGGACGAAGCAGCCGAGATCCTGCGCAACCTCGGGCCCAAGGAAGTTCAGAAGATCGGCCACGCCATGGCGGCGCTCAAGCAGGTGGCCCGCGACCGCGTCGAATCGGTGATCGACGAGTTTACCGAGCAGACCGCCAGGGGTTCGCCGGTCGCCGTCGACAATGAAACCATCAAGGCGATGCTGACCAAGGCGCTGGGCGACGATCGGGCCGGCGCGCTGATCAACCGCATCATGTCGGGCAACGACACCGCCGGTATCGAAGGCCTGAAATGGCTGGATGCCGCCAGCGTCGCCGAACTGATCCGTAATGAGCACCCGCAGATCATCGCCACGATCCTGGTGCACCTCGAGTTCGACCACGCCGGCGACATCCTCAAGCATTTCACCGACCGCCTGCGCAACGATGTGCTGTTGCGCATCGCCACGCTGGACGGGGTGCAGCCCACCGCCTTGCGCGAACTCAACGAGGCCCTGACGCGGATACTCTCCAGCGCCTCCGGCAACATCAAGAAGACCGCCATGGGCGGCGTTCGGCACGCCGCGGAAATCCTCAACTTCGTCGGCCAGACCAACGAGACGGCGATCATCGACAACGTCCGCGAATACGATGCGGACCTGGCGCAGAAGATCCTCGACGAAATGTTCATCTTCGAGAACCTGCTCGATGTCGACGATCGCGGCATCCAGCTGCTGCTGCGCGAGGTTCAGTCGGATGCGCTGATCATCGCGCTCAAGGGATCATCGCCGGAACTGCGCGAGAAGATTTTCAAGAACATGTCGCAGCGCGCTGCCGAAATGCTGCGGGAAGACCTCGAATCCAAGGGGCCCGTACGTCTTTCCGAAGTCGAAAACGAGCAGAAGGAAATCCTCAAGGTCGCGCGCCGCCTGGCCGAGGAAGGGCAGATCCAGCTTGGTGGTGGCGGCGAAGGCGACGCCTTCGTCTGAGCGCCCGGGGCCGGGCGCGGCTCACCTGATCGACGGTGGTGTCGGCGGCGTTGGCGGCGTCGGGGCGATCGGCTGGATGGGTCCGGGCCGCGCGGGTGGCGGATTGACGGCTTGCGGAATGGCGCCGAACACGGCCATCCAGAGCTCGTTGGCACGGGCTTGCGGAACCGTCGGCGGCTCGGCCGGCAGCGTGGTTTCGTCCTGGTTGGCCCAGGCGGCAGCCACGGCATAGGCCGTGCGCCAGTTCCTGAGAACCTGGGCCATCACCTCGTCCTGGGTGGGCACCGCCAGCGTGCAGACTTTGGATTCGCTGACCGTCTCCAGCTTCATGGCGCGGTTCAATTCGTTCAATGTGCCGAGCGTCGCGCAGCCCTCCTTGACATCGAGCTCCGCCATGCCGACGGAAACGCCGGTGCCCACATAGGGAATCGACGTACCTGCCATTGTCGCGACATGGCGCGAAACATTCCGGTAGACCCGGCGTGCCAGTTCAGCCGAAAACCGTTTTCCGGCCTCGCGCGCGGCCGCGAGCTGCTGCGTCAAGCGCCGGTTGCCGGCGCTGAGTTCGAGATTGGACTTTTCCAGTTCGAGCAGCTTTGCCTTGAGTTCCCCGGCTTCCTTTTCCTGGATCGCATATTTGTCCTCCAGGCGCAGCAGCGCGGACTCGATGTCGGCGGCCGCATCCGGGCTGCCCGCATTCGCCGCCGCGGTCGCCGCGTTCGGCGCTGCCGGTGAATTTCCGGCGCCGCTGTCCGGCGTCGGCTGGGCCAGCGCAAGCCGGCCCAGCCCCAGGCCCAGGACCAACAGTGCCACGCGCAGGCAGGCGGCAAGGCCTGCGCCCGGTTTGCCATCCTCGATCACGCGAAATCTCTCTGTCATGGCAGCGGCGATCTCCGCATCCTTCCTGTTTTCCGGCAGCAGCGGGCGCTGTCCCGCGAAGACGGGCCGCCCGGTCCGGCGCCGGCAATCTTACCGCGTGGCCGGATGTCGCGGCTCAGGCCAGCGGCTGGAACAGCACGTCGAGGTCGCTGGCGGTGATCAGGTGGCCGCCGCCTTCGCCGCTCTCGCCGCCCTGCTTCAGCAACTGGTCGGCGAGACCGCGCTTGCGATTCTGCAGGGCGAGGATCTTTTCTTCCACGGTACCCTGGGTCATCAGCTTGTAGACGAATACCGGCTTGTCCTGGCCGATGCGGTGCGCGCGCGCCGTGGCCTGCTCCTCGACCGCCGGGTTCCACCAGGGATCGTAGTGGATCACGGTGTCGGCGGCGGTCAGGTTGAGGCCGGTGCCGCCGGCCTTGAGGCTGATCAGGAACAGCGGCACGCGGCCTTCCTGAAAATCCTTGATCGGGGTCTCGCGGTCGCGGGTCTGGCCGGTGAGCCGGGCGTACTGGATGCCGCGCTTTTCGAGCTCGAGTTCGATCAATCCCAGCATTGAGGTGAATTGCGAGAACAGCAGCACCTTGCGGCCTTCGTCGAGTAATTCATCGAGCATTTCCATGAGGGTCGCCAGCTTGGCCGAATGGGCGTGGCCCTTCTTCACCAGCGCCTCGGCGGCCGGCAGCTTGACCAGGCGCGGATCGCAGCAGATCTGTCGCAGCTTCAACAGCGCGTCGAAGATCATGATCTGGCTGCGGCCGACGCCCTGTTCGGTCAGCACCAGGCGCAGCTTGCGGTCGAAGGCCACGCGCAGCGATTCGTAGAGGTCGCGCTGGCCGCCCTCGATCTCGACCCAGCGCACCATCTCGGTCCGCGGCGGCAGGTCCTTCAGCACCTGTTCCTTGGTCCGCCGCAGCAGGAAGGGCCGCACCCTCTCGCCCAGGCGCGTGCGCATGTCCTCCTCGCCGAGCTTTTCGATCGGGGTGCGGAACACCTGGGTAAAGCGCTTGGCATTGCCCAGCAGGCCCGGCATCAGGAAGTCGAATTGCGCCCAGAGCTCGCCCAGGTGGTTTTCCAGCGGCGTGCCGGTCAGCGACAAGCGATGGCGCGCCTGGAGGCTGCGCGCCACCTGGTGCGCCTGCGCCTTGGGATTCTTGATGAACTGCGCCTCGTCCATCACCAGCAGATGCCAGTCCTGCGCCAGCAGGGTTTCGCGGTCGCGCACCAGCAGCGGATAGGTGGTCAGCACCAGGTCGGCCTGGCCGATCTCGCCGAAACGTTCGGCGCGGTCCTTGCCATGCAGGATCAGCACTTTCAGGTCGGGGGTGAATTGCGCGGCCTCGTCGCGCCAGTTGGCCATCAGGCTGGTGGTGGCGACCACCAGGCTGGGGCGGTCGGCGCGTCCCGAGGTTTTTTCCAGATGCAGGTGGGCCAGGGTCTGCACCGTCTTGCCCAGACCCATGTCGTCGGCCAGGATGCCGGCCAGCCCGTACTCGCGCAGGAACTGCAGCCAGTCGAGGCCGATCTGCTGGTAGGGGCGCAGCGTCGCGGTGAATCCGGGCGCCGGCTCGTGGCGCGTCATGCCGGAAAAATCGCGCAGACGGCGGCCCAGGTCGCGCAATTCCTCGCCGCCTATCCATTGCGTCGGCAAGTCGTCGAGCCCGGCCAGGGCGGCGGCGTTGTGGCGCGACAGGCGCGGCCGGTCTTCATCGAGAAATTCCAGCAGCGGCAAGAGCCAGGCCTTGAGCCGGCCGGCCGGCACCGGCAGAATGCGCCGCGCGTCGAGCGCCACGGGGAAGGTCTGGCTGTCTTCGAGGCCGCGCACCACGCCGAGCAGATCCGGCTGCTCGCGCAGCAGGCGCAAGAGCGGCGGCACCAGGCTCACGCGTTCGCCGGCAACGCGGACGCCGAGGTCGAGATCGAACCAGTCGCTGCCGACCGATTCCTCGACCGCGACGAACCAGTCTTCCGCCTGGGCAATGCAATAGGGGAAGTCCTCGGCAAACTCCACCGGGATTTCGCGGCGTTCCAGCGCCGGCACGCCCTCGTTGAGGAAGGAAAGCCAGCCGACGGCGTCGTTGCGCAGCGGCATCAGGCCATCCTCGGTTCCCTCCAGGCGCTGGTGATTTCCCAGGCTGCGTTGCCAACTTTCGAGCCCAATGGATTGCAGCAGACGCCAGACTTCGCCTTCCGCCTCCAGGTCGCGCTGCAGCGTCAGCCACTGGCCGTCCACGCGCTGCCGCATGAAGGGCGAAGGCCGTTCCACGCCGATCACGCTCAAGCCTTGCGGATAGTCGAAATGCAGCACGGCCAGCGCCAGTTCGTCGTGCAGGCGATTCAGCGCGAGGTGGCGGAAACGGCCCTGGGTCAGCACCAGGCGCGCGCTCGGCTTGCCCGCGGCGACGGCCTCCGGTGCATCGGGCAGCGGCAAGGGCACTTGCCGCTCGCGCGCCAGTTGCGCCAGTCGCTGGCGCACCATGGGCGCGTCCGCTTCGTTGAGCGGCGGCGCCTGCAGCAGTTGCTGCAGCAAATGCGCGGACAGTTGCGACTGCAATTCGCCGACCATGCGGCCCGCCGTGTCCAGATAGAACGGCGGCGAGGTCGGGATCATCTGCAGTTCCGGCGGCAGATCGAAGCTCAGTTGTTGCAGGCCGGCCGAGTTGTGGGTCCACAACAATCCGAGCGGCCGCGGCGCGCCGGTCGCAAGCGGCAGCTCGACCAGGCCGTCGAGATACAGGCGACCGGTGCGCAAGGCCAGCCGCAACAGCAGGGCACCGGTCTCGCCGCTGAGGTCCACGGCTTCGTTGTAGAAGTAGCCGCCGCCGGCCTGCAGTGCCAGGAACAGGCGCAAGGGCGGAATATCCTCGTCGAGGATGAAATCGCGATGACTGCGCGCAGCACCCAGGTCGTAGGGCTGCGGCCGGTAGATCGCCGGTTTGCCGAAGCCGCCTTTTTTCAGCGGCCGGCTCTTGCCCAGGGAAAGACTGGGCGCGGTGCCCGGCTGCAGCAGATACACCACCCGCGGCTGGGAGCGCAGCGGCGTCGGCTTGGGCATTTCCGGCTTGTCGAGGGAACCCAGCCAGTCGAGCGCCGCGGCACTGGGTTCCGGGTAGTCGCCCTGCTGCCCCTGGATCGCGCCGCCGTGCCCGAACAGGCCGCCAAGATCCGCACTCTGCTGCAGTATCTGCAACACCGCCACGACATGCTTGCAGTTCTCCTGCATGGGGCACATGCAGGAGTTGTCGACATCGACAATCGCACCGCCCGGATCGGTTTCCAGCCACAGATCGACTTCGTAGGGACGCTTGCGGCTGCCCTGAACCTCGGCTTCGACGTGAATTTCGTCCGTTGCGTGCTCGACGCGCTTGACGCGCACGCGCCCTTCCGCTGCGTAGGCCGCGCCGCGTTGCAGAGTTCCGCTGTCGAAGCGGTCAAGCAGCTCGCCTTGCGGCAAGTCAGCAGAAATGGGCTTGGCGGGCATCCAAAGCAGTCATGGTCGAGGGGCGGCGACCTTAGCACATACCGCGCATCCTAAGTATTTCAATAACAGCGGCTATGTCCGACGACAGGTGTTGCACGCCAGCCGGACGCCTCGCGACGGCGATCCGTCAAACTCCGATTACTTTTTTCAACCAATTGATAAAAATATGTTTTTGCTGAATCGACAGGAATTTCGTTTAGGCTATCCGGCAAATTCAATAGCGCCTGCGGCGGCCATTTTTTTGGCTGCAGCGCCGGCCTTCCCGACCGCCAACCGACACCCGATCCTGCCCATGCGCCCCGCCCAACTCTTTTTCGTCCTCGAACGCGAATTCCTCAGCACTGCCGATGGCCATCACACGCCGGTCATGCTTTGGGGTCCGCCCGGCGTCGGCAAGTCGCAGATCGTGGCCCAGGTCGCCGCGCGCAATGCCGCCCCGGTGATCGACATCCGCCTGTCGCAGATGGAGCCCTCGGACCTGCGCGGGATTCCCTTCCGCGTCGGCAACACGGTCGAGTGGGCGGTGCCGGCCCTGCTGCCCGATGCCGAGCGCCACGGCGCGCGCGGCGTGCTGTTCCTCGACGAGATCACCTCGGCGCCGCCCGCCGTGGCCGCCGCCGCCTACCAGTTGATCCTCGATCGGCGCCTCGGCGAATACCGCATCCCCGACGGCTGGGCGATCTTCGCCGCCGGCAACCGCCAGGGCGACCGCGGCGTCACTTACGCCATGCCGGCGCCGCTGGCCAACCGCTTCTCGCACTTCGAGGTCGAGGTCAACCTCGACGACTGGGCCTCATGGGCCTACGCCAACGGCATCGACGAGCGCCTGGTCGGCTTCCTGCGCTTCAAGCCCGAGCTGATATTCAATTTCGATCCGGCGCGCACCCTGGCCGGCGAAATGGCTTTCCCCAGCCCGCGTTCCTGGGAGTTCGCCCATCGCGCCCTGAAGAAGTTCGGCGACCATCCGGAAATGCTCGCCGGCGCGCTGGCGGCCTGCGTCGGCCACGCCGCCGGGGTCGAATGCGCGGCCTGGATCGAAAGCCTCGACCGGCTGCCGGATCTCGACGCCATCGTCGAGGGCCGCGACGCCGCGGTGCCAGCCGAAATCGACCTGCAGTACGCCGTGGCCGCCGCACTGGCCGGCCGCGCCCTGCGCGCCAGGGACACGCCCCAGGCGCCGCAGGTCTGGGGCCACATCCTCGACTATGCGCAGCGCCTGCCGCTCAGGGAGATGGGCGTGATGCTGGTGTCCGACATGCATCGCGGCATCGGTTCGAAACTGTTCGCCGTGCCGCAGTTCGCCGGCTGGGCCAAGGCCGTGGCCGACGTCATGCTCTATGAGTGAGGTCGTCGCTACGCAGGCCGCCGACGCCGCGGCAAGGCTCGCCGCGGCGCGGGCGAAACTGATCCTCGACCAGCCCTTTCTCGGCGCGCTGGTGCTGCGCCTGCCGCTGGCCGCGGCCGGCCCCTGGTGCCGCACCACGGCGACCGACGCGCGCAAACTGTACTTCAACCCGCAGTGGATAGCCGCACTGAGCAGTGGCGAAGTCCAGTTCGCCCTGGCGCACGAGGCGCTGCACTGCGCGCTCGGCCATTTCGCCCGGCGCGGCCACCGCGTGCAACGCCTGTGGGACCTGGCCTGCGATTTCGCGATCAACCCGCTGCTGCTCGACGAAGGCCTCAAGCCGCCGCTGGGCGCGCAGGTGCTCGACCTCTACCGCGGCATGGCGGCTGAGGAGATCTATCCCTGCCTCGACGACAGCCTCGACCAGGACACCCTGGACGACCATGCCTGGGACGGCGACGAGGGGGGCCGGGGCGGTCAGGACGAAAACCAGAACGGTAATGCAGGCAGCGGCACCGGCAGCGCGGTCGCCGCGCCCGCCGATGGTGATGGCGTAACATCGCCAAGAGTTGACGGTGGCGACACGGCGCGAGAACTGCAGGAAAGTCCACCACCGCCCCTCACCGCCAGGGAAAAGCAGCAGTTACAACAGCAGTGGCAGCGCCATCTGGCCGGCGCAGCGCAGCGCGCCCGCGAGGCCGGCAAGCTCTCGGGCAGCCTGGCGCGGCTCGTGGAATCCGCGCTGGCGCCCCAGGTATCCTGGCGCGCCGCGCTGGCGCAATATCTCTCGCAGGCCGCGCGCGACGACTACAGTTGGCTGCGGCCGTCGCGGCGCAGCGACGGATCCTCGGGCGAGGTGATCTGGCCGAGTCTGCGCAGCCATGCCGGCGACATCTTCGTTGCGCTCGACACCTCGGGCTCGATCGCCGCCGCCGACCTGGCGCAGTTCGTCGGCGAACTCAACGCGATCAAGGGCACGCTGCCGGTGCGCATCACGCTGCTGGCCTGCGATGCGGCGCTGGCGCCGGATGCGCCCTGGGTCTGCGAGCCCTGGCAGGAACTGCGCCTGCCGCGCAAGTTCGAAGGCGGCGGCGGCACCGCCTTCGCCCCGGTATTCGACTGGATAGAGCGCGCAGGCGCGCATCCCGATGCGCTGGTGTATTTCAGCGACGGCCAGGCCGAATTTCCCGAACTGGCACCCCACTACCCGGTGCTGTGGCTGATCAAGGGCCAGGCGCCGGTGCCATGGGGCCGGAGGATCCAGCTCAATTGAAAGCCGTCGACCTGGCCCCCGAGGACGCGCTGCGCCTCAACGTGCTGCTGGCCGGCGAACTTCATGCCGTGCGCATCGACGAAGGCGCGATGATCCTCTACGCCCTGACGCCGAAAGGCGAGGCGAAAATCAGCCTGCATCGCAACTGCCGTCCCGATCTGTACGCCATGCGCGTGCGCGAACTGCTCGGCGGCCATGCGCTCGGCTCGCCCGGCGGCTACCCGGTGCACCTGCGGCGCTGGACGCGCACGGGCCACGCCAGCCCGAAAAATCTCGCAGCCCTGCTCAAACTCGGCGAACCCGAGGCGGTCACCGCCGTGGCGCTGGCGCCGACGCTCAGCGACGAACTGGCGCGCCGCGCCTGGTGGGCGCTGCCGACCATGGAGGTGGCGCGCTACATGCTCGGCCATGCCGCCGTGCGCGCGGGCGCGATGGGCCCGATCCTGGCCGGCTTCCTGATCGAGCACCTGGCCTTCGAGGAAGACCCGGTGCTGGCGATGAACTCGATCCGCGCCGTGATCGGTGCCGGCCTGCTCGACGCCGCGGCCAGCGAACAACTTTGGGCCAAGGCCAGGCGCCGCCCGCACTATTACGTCGGCTTTCTCGAACACCGGCCCGATGCCCTGCCGGCCGGCGCGGAACTCCCTCTTTCGGCGGAGCTGCAGGCGCGCGTGGCGGCCGGCGACCCCTGGGCACTGCAGTTGGCGCGCTGCCGTGCGGCGAGCGGGCAGAGCTTTCTTGCCGCGGCCGAACTGGTGCTCGAAAAACCGTCAGCGCACGAGACCGTGTATCTGCTGCTCGACATCCTCGGCAATTACTTCGCGCCCTTGCGCGAACTCGAAATCCCGGCCGACCTGTCCGCGGAGCCGGGTCGCGAAATCGAAGCCATGGCCGCCCTCGCGCACCTTTCGAACGAGGCCGCGATGCCCATCCTGACGCGAACCACCGCGATCGGACCGCTGATGCGGCGCCATCTCGAACCGCTGTTCGCCCCGATCTTCGGACACATCCGGGTGCTGCGCGGAGTCGCTCGATGAGGGGCGAACCGGATAGCCGCGAGCGAATAGCGCATAGCCGCTAACCACCCGACGCCCATAGAGTTTCTGCATGCGATTGATCGCAAGCGCTTTTTGACGCGCCGCCGACCGGGCATGGATTTTGTATGAAGTTTTCACTAGACTTCATATCGCACCCATTGAAAGGCCCGCGCCGATGGAAAGCCTCAACGAATGGATCGCCCTGCTCGCCCTGGTCTTCGTCCTCGGCGCCAAGCACGGTCTCGACGCCGACCACCTCGCCACCATCGACGGCCTGACGCGCCATAACCTGCGTTTTGCCCCGGCGCGCGCGCGCTGGTGCGGTTCGCTGTTCTCCCTCGGGCATGGCGCCGTGGTTATGCTGATCGCGCTCGGCGTCGGCCTGGCATCCAGCGCCTGGCAAGTGCCGGCGTGGATGGAGGACTTCGGCACCTGGATTTCGATCGGCTTCCTGACCCTGCTGGGCTGCCTCAACCTGCGCGCCGTGCTGACCGCGCCGGCCGACGCGATGGTGGCCGCCGTCGGCATCAAGGCCGGCCTGCTGCACCGCCTGCAGGCCACTTCGCATCCGCTGGCGATCGCCGCCGTCGGCGCGCTGTTCGCGCTGTCCTTCGACACCCTGAGCCAGGCCGCGCTGTTTGCCGTCACCGCCACCCAGCATGGCGGCATCGCCCATGCCCTGATGCTGGGCCTGGCGTTCACCGCCGGCATGCTGCTGGCCGACAGCGCCAACGGCCTGTGGATCGCGCGGCTGCTGCGCCGTGCCGACCACCGCGCGCGCATCGCCTCGCGCGTCATGGGCCTGATGGTCGCCGCGATCAGTTTTGCGGTGGCCGGTTTCGGCCTGGCACGCTGGCTGCGCGCCGATGTCTCGCAATGGTATGAAGGCAAGGAACTGCTGGTGGGGGTCGCGGTCATCGTCCTGCTCGGCGCCAGTTTCCTGGTCGGCAACCGGCTGGCGCGCGACACGCGGCTGGCCGCGGGCACGGCGAACTAATGCGGCTTCAGTCGAGTTCGACCAGGCCTCGCGGCGTGCGAATGTAGGCCACGAGTTGCGCCGGCTCCGCGGCGACGCAGGCATGCACGTCAAGGCGTGAACCCAGGCCGAGGCTGGCCAGCGCGGCCCGGATGCGCGCCGGCTGCGGGTGGAAGCCCTCCAGCTTCATCAGCCGGCAGCCGGCATCGGGCAGGCGCTGTGCCGGATGAAACGGCACGTCCCACTGGATCAGCGTCGGCACCAGACCGTCGCCCGGCAGGCGCCCGTCGCCCGGCACGCTGATGCGCCAGCGGTAATCGCCGCGCTCCATGGGCAGGATCTCGCCGAGGTCTTCGCTGCTGGCGGCGGCATCGCGCACGATGTCGTCGCTGCGCGCCACCCAGTGCACCAGGCGCGGACGGTCTGGCGTCTGCGGGCTGTCGAGCGCGAACCAGCGCGGCCGGCCAGGAGGCGACGCGCTCGGGTCGATCGCGATCAATTCGAGGTAGAAGTTCTCGCCCAGACCCAGCAGGCGATTGTGGGTGCCCATGCGCGCGTGTTTGCCGCCGGCGGCGAGAGTCACGCCGAGCTGCAGCTCCAGCCAGGCGGCACCGGCATCGAGGTCAGGCGCGGCGAAAACCAGGTGATCGGGATCCGCCACGCTAAGTCTTGGGCTTCAGGTGCACATGACCATGCCCGCTGCCGGCGGGCCGGTAGCCGTGGCCGTGGGCACGCCCGACATCGACGTCGACCTCGATCAGGTTGAGCTGGCCGTGACGCACGCCGCGCTCGGCGATCAGTGCATCGGCGAAGCTGCGTACCGCGGCCGTGGGCCCGCGCAGCAGCACGCTTTCGAGGCAGTTCTCGTGATCGAGATGGGCATGCAGGGTGGCCAGGGTCAGATCGTGCTGTCCATGCTGCAAGCTGGTCAGGCGTTCGGCCAGGTCGCGCTGGTGATGGTTGTACACGTAGGACAGGTTGGCGACGCAATTCGTCGTCTCGCCACGCTTCTGCCGCGCCTCCTCAAGGTGCGCGCGCAGCAGGTCGCGCACCGCTTCGGAGCGGTTGCGATAGCCGCGCTCGGCAATCAGCCGGTCGAATTCGGCGGCCAGCTCGGCATCGAGCGAAATCGTGATGCGTTCCATCTCAGTCGGGGTCCTTCATGCCGCGCAGCTTTTCGACGACACCGCCGCGCTTGAGCCGGTCCAGCCGATGCTTGCGTTCGGTGTTCACGACCTGCTCCAGGTAGTCGAGGTTGCGCTGTATCGATTCCTGGTAGAAATTCCGCTGAGCGCCGGTCTGCTGGCCGAAATGCCGGGCCAGATGGGTCGAAAGTCCCAGCAGGTCCTGGTCGAGCCGACCCTTGGTCATGCGATAGAAGGCCGTGGTCTTTTCCAGCAGGTCGTGGATGTCGGCAAAGCCGCCCATCTGCGCTTCCTCGAATTCGAAATACAGCAGCAATACGCGCTCGAGGTATTCGCGATTGGCCATCTGGCCGATCAGGTCGGCTGTCGCCGTGGCATAGGCGGCGCGCTGCTGCTGCAGATTGTCGAACTTGACCCAGCCCGGGTGCTTGCGGTGGTCGGTGAGCAGGATCACCCGCGTCGTGGCTTCCAGCAAGTCGGGCGGCAGCCAGACCAGATGGGTTCGCGTGAAGTCGACGCCGCGCAGGACATGGCTTTCGGTAAATTGCGCGCCGGTGCCGCTGGCCTCGTCATCGCTCATCAAGTAGCCGACATCGTGCATCAGGGCTCCGATCAGCGCGGCATCGATATGATCGGCATCCAGTCCCTGGCCCGCCAGATGCAGGCCATGCAGCATGCGGGCGGTGCACAGCACCACCTCGTTGGTATGGGTACGGTTGTGATACAGCGTCTTGAGTTTCTGGTAGCCCGGCAACTCGCCGTTGAAAGCCCGATCGAGCAGGGCGAAGGCAGCGGCAACGCGTTGCAGGTCGTGTCCGGGCGCAAAAGCAAGGATGATCTCGCGCACCTGCGCCTCCACCTCGCCGGTGTCTCGGGTGTTGCCCAGTGCGGCAAAGGGGCTGTCGTCAGTCATGGATGGGGGTTTGGCGGGCCGAGGCGCTTGAGGCGAAATCCTAGCAGAGCAGCCTTGAAAAAGCTGCCAAGCCGACGAAACTCTGCTATTCCTTTACTCAGCGCATGCCGTCGGAGAGGGCCGACGGGCCGCCATGACGTTTGTTGACGCAGGTTAAGCCGCCGCAACACAATTGAACTATGCTGCATCGCAGTAACAATGCGCCCAGCATCTCTCCGAGGTTCTTCCATGTCCGACACCGACACCATCAACGCTGTGCTCGAACGCCATCGCCGCGACGCCACGCGCCTCGTGCAGATCCTGCGCGAGACCCAGGAACAGCTGGGCTGGCTCGCCCCCGCCACGCTGACCCATATCGCCGCCGCGATCGGCTGGCCGCGCGCCGAGGTCAGCGGCACCGCCTCCTTCTACAGCTTCTTCCACACCCGGCCGCGCGGCAGGTATTGCGTGCTCTGGTCGGACAACATCACCGACCGCATGCTGGGCAACGGCGAACTGATCGACGCGATGTGCAAAAAACTCTGGCTGGAGCCCGGCCGGGTTTCGGAAGATGGCCTGGTCAGCGTGAATACCACCTCCTGCACCGGCATGGGCGACCAGGGTCCGGCGCTGCTGGTGAATTACCGCGCCGTCACCGGCATGAGCCAGGCACGCCTGGGCGAAATGGTCGGCCTGATCCGCAGCGAAGTCCCGGTCGCCGAATGGCCGGCCGACTGGTTCGCGGTCGCGGACAACATCCGCCGCCGCGACATCCTGCTGGCGCACGACCTGGTCCCCGGCCAGGCGCTGGCCGCCGCGCTGGAGCGCGGCCCGCAACGGACCCTGGCCGAGATCAAGGAGGCGCGCCTGCGCGGTCGCGGCGGCGCCGGCTTTGCCACCGGCCTCAAGTGGGAAGCCTGCCGCAACGCGTCCGGCAGCGGCGCCAAGCCGGCGCACTATGTGGTCTGCAACGCCGACGAAGGCGAGCCCGGCACCTTCAAGGATCGCGTGCTGCTGACGTCCTACGCCGACCTGGTGTTCGAAGGCATGAGCATCGCCGGCTATGTGGTCGGCGCGAAGAAAGGTCTGCTCTACCTGCGCGGCGAGTACCGCTACCTGCTGGAGCCCCTGGAGTTGGCGCTGGCGGCACGGCGAACGGCGGGTCTCCTGGGCGCAAACATCCTCGGCGGCGATTTCGAGTTCGACATCGAAATCCATCTCGGCGCCGGCGCCTACATCTGCGGCGAGGAATCGGCCCTGATCGAATCGCTCGAAGGCAAGCCGGGCCGCCCGCGCATCCGGCCTCCCTTCCCGGTCACGCGCGGCTACCTCGACCAGCCGACCACGGTGAATAACGTCGAGACCCTGGCCGCCGCCTGCCTGATCGCCGCGCATGGCGGCGCCTGGTACGCCCAGCACGGCACCGAGAAATCCACCGGCACCAAACTGCTCTCGGTCAGCGGCGACTGCGAACGCCCCGGCATCTACGAATATCCCTACGGCGTCAGCGTGCGCCAGGTGCTGGAGGACTGCGGGGCCGGGTTTGGCAAACACGATACGCAGGCGGTGCAGATCTCCGGCCCCTCGGGCATCTGCGTCGCCGACGAGGAATTCGATCGCCGCATCGCCTTCGAGGACCTGCCCACCGCCGGCGCCTTCATGATCTTCGACGAGACCCGCGACATGTTCGAGGTGGCACGCAACTTCGCCCACTTCTTCGCCCACGAATCCTGCGGCTTCTGCACCCCCTGCCGGGTCGGCACCACGCTGGTGAAGAACATGATGGACAAGATCGCGAGGAGCCACGGCTCGCCCTACGACATCAACGAACTGTTCAAGCTGCACCGCCTGATGCAGGGCGCCAGCCATTGCGGGCTGGGCAATTCCGCCTGCAATCCGGTGTTCGACACGCTGAACAAGTTCCGCCCCGCCTACGAGCGACGGCTCAAGTCGCTCGACTACGAGCCGGCCTTCGATCTCGACGCCGCCCTGTCGCAGGCACGGCAGATGACCGGCCGCGACGATGCCGCCGCGCATTTGCAGAATGGGGCAGAGGCATGAACATATTCCAGCTCGACGGCGAAGACATCCCCTTCCGCCAGGGGCAGACCATCATGCAGGCCGCCACCGCGCATGGCAGCTACATCCCCCACCTGTGCTGGCACCCGGATTTTCCCGCGCACGGCTCGTGCAAGCTGTGCACGGTGAAAGTCAATGGCCGCTTCGGTTCGGCCTGCACCCTGGAAGCGCAGCCCGGCATGAATGTGGAAAATCGCACGACCGAGCTCGACGACAAGCGGCGCACGCTGCTGCAGATGTTTTTCGTCGAGGGCAATCACTTCTGCCCGTCTTGCGAGAAAAGCGGCAACTGCGCGCTCCAGGCCACGGCCTACGAACTCAAGATGATGTCGCCGCACTTCGACATGTTCTATCCCGACCGCCCGGTCGATGCCTCGCACCCCGACGTACTGCTCGACTTCAACCGCTGCATCATGTGCAGCCTCTGCGTCACGGCTTCGCGCGAGGTCGATGGCAAGCATGTCTTCGCCATGGGCGGACGCGGCATCCTCGGCCGCCGCATCCATATCAACAGCGAATCCGGCAAGCTCGCCGACACCGATTTTGCGCTGACCGATCGCGCCGCCAGCATCTGCCCGGTCGGCGTC
>JACPUD010000074.1 GCA_016192435.1 Rhodocyclales bacterium
ACGCTGTTGGGCGTCGGCGACGGCGGCTTCAGGCGGCCCTTGCTGACGCCGAGGTCCGCCGGACGGCTGCCGCCCAGCACGCCCAGTTGCACCAGGACCAGCGTCAGGACGAGGATGGCGGCGAGGATGGAGAGAGCGGTTCTCATGGGCGCGAGGCTGCCGCGAAAGTCAGCGCTGGTGCGACGGTGACATTGGTATTCAAGGTTCAGGCTCACCGGCGCTGCGCAGTGCTATCGCACTGCGTCGAGCGGCCGCCGTGTCGGAACGCCTGCATTCAATTTGATCCGTTAATTTGGAACGCGAGAGGAATGGTGCTCGACAATCATCCACTTTCCGCCCTGCTTTCGAAACACCATGGAGTAACGGGCCGCTACGGGGAGGACCGATCCATCCGGACGAACGTTGTTGAAAGTATAGGTTCCCGAATTGATACCGATGTCGCCGTAAACCCGAATATGCTGCTCCCCCATCACGACCCGGTTTTGCGGCGTGTCGCCGACGCTCTTGAAGTACGCCGCGATCGCGTTAGGGTTCGTTGCAATTGCTTTTGAAATCGTGCCCCACAAAACCGCATCCTGGGCATACAGCGCGGTAAGGCGAGAAGCAGTCCTGCTGTCGTACGCGGCCACCCAGTCATTGGTGGCCTTGGCGACCTCTTCCCTTGCGGCCGATGACGTTACTTGATTCACCTCGTTACTTGCGCAAGCACCCAGCAAAGTCAGCAGTGCGACAAAATAAAGCGCTTTCATGGCTTCCTCCTTGTTGAACAAGATAAGCATCCCTTGGCACCCATGTCCCGCGTGGGCGGTCTTGCATGAAGTGTGGATCTGCAACAGGGCGATGTCCTGCGTAATGACGGAGTACATCCCGTCAATGCCGGCGGAAAGAAAGGCATTGCGGTAAAGCAGAAGGTTCTTACATCGACGGTTCGTTCATGCGGTGGGAGCACAAAGCGCGCCCGCAAAACCCTCGTCCGCTCAAGCGGCTTCCGCTCGCACGATCCCGCCGCTCGCGCCAGAATACGCCGCTGGAAAACAGCCGTCCAGCATCCGGCGCAGGGGATCAAGCTAGACGCGACCCTGGAGCGCCGCTGCGGCGAGGTGTCGCTACCAATCAAAGAATTAATGGGTGGCCTCTTTAATCCACAAAATAAGCGCTGACCGAAAAATCAATTCAGGCCAAGCCCGCTTAATCCCGTTCAGCGTGCGGGCGCGGGGCGGTCACGTCGTCCGCCCTGGCTCGCCGGCCTGCGGCTTCCCTCACTGCGGGGCCGCGCCAGGCCGCTGGCTAAACTCGCTGCGCTCGGACAACGCCAGCGGACTTCCCCTGTCACGGCTCCTCGCTTCGGCGTCTCACAAGGGCCGCCGCCATGACCGCCCCGCACCCTTGGCGGAGGCGCACCGTGAAAGTCAGCGCTGGTGGGACGGTGATATTTCCATGCGCAGCGAGGTCGTAGAAATCAATCTGAGCCAGTCGAACTTAATCTGAACCTGGCCCATTTGATCACTCGGCTTTATCGCGCAACGTTCGTGTGGCCTGCAGGGTTGGGGCCTGGCCATCGACATAAGCGTCGAGAAGCCGGCGAATCATGCGCTGGTACTGAGTGTGATGTTTCGAGGCTTCCGACTTGAAGAACTCTATGCTCTTTTTGCTTAGCGCCAAAGTCACTTTCACACCCTCTTCACGAAACGCCAATTCGGCCGGCGAGGGGAGGAAGTCGGGAATCACCTGAACCTTGCCAAGGGGTTCATCGGTGTATTTGATTTTTGTTTCGGCGTAACGCCGGCTTGCGCCGGCATTAGCCTTCTCTGAAACTCCGCTACGCTGCGTTTTCACGTTCATAGATCACCTTTCCTTTGCGCCAATAACCGGCGCCGATGATTCGAATAACCGAAGCGCGGTAAGTGAAGCGCACTGTGAGCACACCGCCTTCAACTTCGCCGAAGCAATAGAACCGTTCTTCGGTTTGGCTGTGTGCCTCGTCTTTGGCTATCACGCGCTGCGGGTCCGCAAAGGCGTATTGGGCGCGGGAGAAGGAGACCCCGTGCTTTCTCTGATTCTCGGCGTCCTTGTCGGGGTCCCAATCAAAGCGGGTTCTAGCCATGGACACAGAGTATCACTGGCCCATACAAAAAGCCATACAACTATATGGGGAGCCCCGACGCCGAAGTTCAGGGGCTCGCCGCTTGCAAGCAGTTTCCAAGAACGCCGTGGTCCGAAAATCCCCGGTCAGGTCAGTCCCCAATCCTCCTCCATAAGGACTCGCATGACTGGAGGGACGTTCTCCTCACTCATAGAATCTCCGATTGCGAACCGTCTCGAACGCTGCCCAACGTGGAGGTCACCGGCGCTGCGCGGCTTTATCGCGCAGCGTCCGGTGGACCGCAGAGTTATACATTTTCACCCTCAAAGTAGTCGGAGTCGATGCGCTTTAGCTCGAACTTGCTTACTGGCGAAACTCCGACGTTGTGGTCGACCATGAGCTTAGAAAGCTGCTCACCGGTGACAAGAATGATTTTCGATGAAATCACGCCCGCATATTCTTCTGCCTCTCTGGAAAAGCCAGACGTAGTAATGAAAACTCCCTTGTTGGCTCGCTGACCTTGAAGAGCTCCCGCGAATTTCTGTATCTCGGGCCGGCCCACTGTACCTTCCCATCGCTTGGCCTGAACATAGATAACATCTAGGCCTAGCTTGTCTTCTTTGATGATCCCGTCGATTCCGCCATCACCACTCCGTCCAATTGCACGGCCGGCGTCTTGACGTGAGCCACCGTAGCCCATCGCTACGAGCAGGTCGATAACGAGGCGCTCAAAGAATGCCGGCGAGGCGGCCTTAACCTGTTCAAGAAGTTCCGCCTCCAGGTTGTTACGTAGGCGCTGATAGGCCTGCGAAAACAGTTCCTCGGGTGTTGAGTCTGAGGAAGGCTCGATGCTCTGCGGCTCATGACTGGTGACCGAGGCAGTAGGGGCAATTGCATCAGTCGGCTTCTCGTCGCTTCTGCGAAGCCTGAATGCCAAGTACTCGGGATATTGCTCAAGCGTGGAATTGTCAATCCGAGTGGGATTCCTGGCTAGTAGCTCAAGGCCTCTTTGAGTAATGCGGAAGACTCCACGCTTCTGTGACTCCAACAGCGCTGCTTGTTTCAGATACGTTCTCGCCCAACCAACGCGATTATCGAATTGCGGCGCGGTTCCGCTTGGAAGCATCGTTCCGCGTTCGTCATCGGTAAGCGAAAACTCCGAAGCTAGCTGCTCGATGGCATCGCGGAAGCGGTGCTCTTGCGCGTCACCAGCGAGTCGCAACAGAGGGAGCATTAGGGTCTGGTAGTCGGGTATCGGCATGGCGTTAGTGAAATGCATAGCGTAAAGTCTGTCGCCTAAAAGACGGAGTACAAACCATCAAGCGAGCCCCCCATTTGGCGGTAGCTTGGACGATGTCACAAGGAATCAATCGATTAGTCAATTTTAGTGCCCCCTAAAATCCTGATAGCTACCCGGCGTCAGACGACGGGCTGATTAATTTGTTCTTGATCAGATTACGCCAACGGCAATTCATCGTCCAGCAACCGGAGCGGGGTGGGGCGGTTGCGGCGGTGGCCCTTGTGAGACGCCGAAGCGAGGAGCTGTGACAGGAGGTGTCCGCTGGCGTTGTCCGACGCCGACGCCGGCTTTATCGGCGCCGGCTAGTTTAGCCAGCGGCCTGGCGCGGCCCCGCAGTGAGGGGAGCCGCAGGCCGGCGAGCCAGGGCCGGCGACGCGACCGCCCCGCCCCGCGGTGATCACAGCTTGGGTTTCAGCAGCAGTGTCGAAAGCTGCCGCGCGATCTGCTTTACGCTGCGGCCGCCGTCGGGGCGATACCACTGCACGGTCCAGTTCAGCGCGCCGAGCAGGAACAGGCGGGCGACCGGGCTGTCGTCGGCGATCTCGCCGGCGCGCTTGAGTTGCTTCAGCGCTTCTTGCCACAGGGCTTCGTAGCGGTTGCGCTGCACCACCAGCTCGGCCAGCGCTTCGGGGTCGAGGTGGCGGCCTTCGTGCAGCAGGGTGGCGGCGAAGCAGCGGCCGTCTTCGCCCAGCAGTTGTTCGAGGTGGGCCAGCAGCATCCGGTCGAACACCTCGCGCGGCGTGCCGCCCTGCGCCGCGGCGGCGCCGACGGCGCGGGCGATGGTCTCCATGCCTTCCAGCGCCACGGCGCGCAGCATGTCGTGCTTGGTCTTGAAGTGGTAGAAGGGCGAGCCGGATTGCATATCGACGGCTTTGGCGATGTCGCGGATGGTGGTCGCGGCATAGCCCTTCGCGGCGAACAGCCGGCTCGCGGCGCGCACGATGTCGGCGCGGCGATTGGGCTCCTCGGCCCGCGCCGGCTTGCGGCTACCCGCCATGGCGGCCGGCTCCCTGGCGGAAGTTGTCGGCGCCGGCCAGCGCGTCGCCGCTGGCGAGCGACGCACGGCCGTGGCGGCATTCGTTCTTGAGCGCATCGGCCAGCGGCAGGCCCCATTGTTCGTAACTCGAAAGCCGGTCGTGGCGCAGGCAGGTCTGCGGCAGGGCGGCGATCTGCGCCGCCAGCGCCTGCGCTGCGGCACGCGCTGCGCCGTCGGCCACCACGCGATTGGCGAGGCCCATGGCCAGCGCTTCGTCGGCGCCGACCGGGCGCCCAGTGAGGATCAGGTCGAGCGCGCGCGAATGGCCGATCAGGCGCGACAGGCGAATGGTGCCGCCGTCGATCAGCGGCACACCCCAGCGCCGGCAGAAGACGCCGAACACGGCGGACTGCTCGACCACGCGCAGGTCGCACCACAGCGCCAGCTCCAGGCCGCCGGCCACGGCGTAGCCGGAGACGGCGGCGATCACGGGTTTCGACAGCAGCATGCGGGTGGGGCCGAGCGGCGCGTCACCGTCTTCATTCAGTTGCCATTCGTCCGGGTTGGCGACAAAGGATTTCAGATCGGCCCCGGCGCAGAAATGTCCACCCGCGCCGCAGAGCACGGCGACCGAGGCTTGCGGATCGGCATCGAAGGCACGGAAGGCGTCGGCCAGCGCCTGCGCCGTGGCGCGGTCGATGGCGTTGCGCGCTTCGGGGCGGTCGATCACCACCGTAGTCACCGCGCCATTTCGCTGGATGTGTATTGTCATTGGGGAAAAAGCGATCTATCCGCAGATTACGCAGATTTCCGCGGATTCAGACCCGGCGACTCCATGCAGTTCAATCTGCGCGAATCTGCGAGATCTGCGGACGAATTGAATTTCCTGGGTCACGTCGGCCTCAGCACCGATTCATGATCGAAGTCGCCGGCCTGTCCTTCGCTGACGGCGACCAGTTGCGGATACATGTGCAGCATGTCGGCCTTAAGTTCCTCGTAGGGCAGGTCGTCGAACTCGCCGCGCTGCCTGACGTATTCCATGTGGCGCTGGTTGGACGAGTTGTAGGGATGCATCTGCGAGTCGTGCTCGCCATCGAAATCCAGCGGCAGCACGCCGAAACGCTGGCACATTTCCAGGTTGAAGGCCGGCGTCGCCTTGACCCATTTGCCGTCGAGGAACAGGCTGACATAGCCGTGCCAGGCGTAGATGTCGGTGCCCATCAGACGGTCGAGCTTTTCGGTGGACAGGTGGTTCCTGACGTCGGCAAAGCCGGGCCGCGCCGGGATGCCGACCGCGCGCAGGCAGGCCGCATAGACCAGCGCCTTGGGCACGCAGTAACCGACGCGGTTGATCAGGGTGGTGCTGGCGCGCATCGCCTCGCGCCGCATGCTGGCGCTGTAGGGGTCGTAGCGGATGCCGTCGCGCACGGCGAAGTAGAGCTTGAGCGCCTTCTCCTTCGCCGTATCGCCGGGGCTGACTTTCGCGGCGACGAATTCGCGGATCGCCGGGTGCTCGTGGTCGATGAACTCTGTGGCGGCGAGCCAGGCGGGATTGTCGGGACTCATTGTGCGGGCCAGGCGCGGTCGAGCAGCATCCTGAAATCCGTCGCCGCCGGCAGCGAACCGAACACCGTGCCCCAATGGTTCGGCGTCAGGCGCGAGGCGCAGAAGGCCTCGGCCACCGGCTGCGGCGCATGGCGCAGCAGCAGCGCGCCCTGCATCGCCAGGGCGATGCCCTGGGTCAGTTCGCGGGCGCGGCTTTCGATGTCCGCCGGATTGGCGAGGCCATCTTTCAGCTTTGCCACGAAACCGTCGAAAGCGCGGTGCTTGCCCAGCGCCGGCGCGATTTCAGCGGCCAGAACTTCCACGCTCCTGGGGTGTCGGCCCATGGCGCGCAGGGTGTCGAGGCACATGACATTGCCCGAGCCTTCCCAGATGGAATTGAGCGGACTCTGCCGGAACAGGCGCGGCATCGGCCCTTCGTCGACATAGCCGTTGCCACCGTGCACTTCCATGGCTTCGGCCACCAGCGTCGGGCAGCGCTTGCAGACCCAGAACTTGGCCACCGGCGTCAGCAGCCGGCGCAGCAGGCCTTCCGCTTCGTCCTCCTGCGCGTCGAAGGCACGTGCGAGACGCAGCGAGAGCGCCGTGGCGGCTTCGGTTTCCAGCGCCATGTCGGCCAGCACGTTCATCATCAGCGGCTGGTCCTTGAGCAATTTGCCGAAGGCGGAACGCAGGGACGCGTGATGCATGGCCTGCGACAGCGCGCCGCGCATGATGCCGGTGCTGCCGATGGCGCAATCCAGCCGCGTATAGACGCCCATTTCGAGCACGGTCGGGATGCCGCGCCCCTCCTCGCCCACCAGCCAGCCCTGCGAGCCCCAGAACTCGGCTTCGGTGCCGGCGTTGGAGCGGTCGCCCAGCTTGTCCTTGAAGCGCTGGATGCGCAGTTCGTTGAGCCTGCCTTCCGGTGTCCAGCGCGGCACGAAGAAGCAGGACAGGCCCTTGGGCGATTGCGCCGTGACCAGGAAGGCGTCGCACATCGGCGCCGAGAGGAACCACTTGTGGCCGGTGATGCGCCAGCTGCCGGAATTTGCGTCACCTCCCATGCACTCGGCGCGCGTGGTGTTGGCGCGCACGTCGGAGCCGCCCTGCTTCTCGGTGAGGCCCATGCCGATCAGCACGCCCTTTTTTTCAGACGCCGGCATGAAGCGCCGGTCGTACTCGCGCGAGAGCAGTTTCGGCATCCACTCGCGGGCGATTTCGGGCACATGCTTGAGCACCGGCACGGCGCCGTAGGTCATGGTGGTCGGGCACAGCGAGCCGTCCTCGATCTCGGCGAACATGACGTAGGCCGCGGCGCGCGCGACGTGGGCGCCGGGCTTGGGCTCGGCCCAGGGCCCGGTGTCGCAGCCGTGGCGCTTGAGCCAGCCGAGGCATTCGTGCCAGGAGGGATGGAACTCGACTTCGTCGCGGCGATTGCCGTAGCGGTCGAACAGTTTGAGCTGCGGGATATTTACATTGGCCAGGCGGCCGTGCTCGATCCATTCCGCGCTGCCGACCTCGGCGCCGCGCGCCAGCAGCCAGTCCTGCGCCCAGCCGGCGCCCTGGGTCTTGACGGCCTCCTGCAGCGGGATGTTGTTCAGATAGGCGTTGTAATTCTCCAGCGCATGGGCCTGGTTGAGCACTTCATGCGTGGCGGTCATTATGGGTGGTGTAGGAATCATGGCCTGTCCTCCGATGCGAGTCGGCCATTTTTGCCCCGGCCCCATTCCTTGTCAAGCAAGCGCTTGCTTGGTAGCATGGCTGCCCCATATCGCAAGCTCAGCATCGATGACGGAGAACCCCATGATGTCGATTCCGCGCACCCTGTTCGACTCGGACCACGAAGCCTTCCGCGATACCGTGCGCCGCTTCATGGAGCAGGAAGTCGCCCCCCAGCACGCGCGCTGGGAGGAGCAGTCCCATGTCGATCGCGAGATCTGGACCAAGGCCGGCGCCGCCGGTTTCCTCTGCGCCACCATGCCCGAGGAATATGGCGGGGTCGGCGTGGACAAGCGCTTCTCGGTGATCGTCATGGAAGAGGCGGCGCGCATCAACGCCACCGGGCTGGGCTGGGGCCTGCATTCCGAGATCGTCGCGCCCTATCTGCTGCACTATGGCAGCGAGCACCTGAAGCGGAAATACCTGCCGAAAATGGCCAGCGGCGAGATGATCGCGGCGATCGCCATGACCGAGCCGGCAGCCGGTTCCGACCTGCAGGGAGTGCGCACCACGGCAGTCCGTGATGGCGACCACTACATCGTGAACGGCTCGAAGATTTTCATCACCAACGGCTATCTCTGCGACCTGGTCATCGTCGTTGCCAAGACCGATCCCGCCAGGGGTGCGAAGGGCACCAGCCTGCTGGTGGTGGACACATCGATGCCCGGCTTCACCAAGGCCAAACCGCTGCACAAGGCCGGCATGAAGGCGCAGGACACCTGCGAGCTGTTCTTCGACAACGTCAGGGTGCCGGCCGAGAACTTGCTCGGCGAGGAGAACAGCGGCTTCATCTACCTGATGCAGGAACTGCCCTGGGAGCGGCTGCAGATCGCCGTGATTTCGATCGCCTCGGCGGAAGCCGCGCTGGAGTGGACCGTGCAATACACCAACGAGCGCAAGGCCTTCGGCCAGGAGATCGCCAAGTTCCAGAACACGCGCTTCAAGCTGGCCGAACTCAAGACCGAAATCCAGATCGGCCGCGTCTTCGTCGACCGCTGCATCGAACTGCTGCTCGAAAACAAGCTCGACCCGGCGACCGCCTCGATGGCCAAGTACTGGTGCTCCGACCTGCAGTTCAAGGTCATGGACGAATGCGTGCAGTTGCACGGCGGCTATGGTTACATGTGGGAATACCCGATCACCCGCGCCTGGGCCGACGCGCGCGTGCAGCGCATCTACGGCGGCACCAATGAAATCATGAAAGAACTCATCAGCAGGAGTTTGTGATGACCGAAGCCTATATATACGACGCCCTGCGCACACCGCGCGGCAAGGGCAAACAGGGCGGCGCGCTGAACCAGGCGACGCCGATCCACCTCGCGGCGACCGCCTTGCGCGCGCTGCGCGACCGCAACCAGCTCGACACCTCGAAGGTCGACGACGTCATACTCGGCTGCGTCGAGCCGGTCGGCGAGCAGGGCGCCGACATCGCCCGCGTCGCCGCGCTGTATGCCGACTACGCGATCAGCGCGCCGGGCGTCACCGTCAGCCGCTTCTGCGCGTCTGGCCTCGAAGCCTGCAACCAGGCCGCGGCGCAGATTATGTCGGGCCAGGCCGACCTGGTGGTGGGCGGCGGCGTCGAGTCGATGTCGCGCGTGCCGATGTTCTCCTCGGGCGGTGCCTGGCCGATCGATCCGCAGGTGGCGGCGAAGACCGGCTTCGTGCCGCAGGGCATCTCGGCCGACCTGATCGCCACCAAGTGGGGCTTCTCGCGCCAGGACGTCGATGCCTACGCGCTGGAATCACAGCGCCGCGCCAAGGCGGCGTGGGATGACAAGCGTTTCGCGAAATCGGTCGTGCCGGTCAAGGACATCAACGGCCTGGTCATGCTCGACCGCGACGAATACATGCGCCCCGAGACGACGATGGAATCGCTGGCCTCGCTGAAGCCGGCCTTCCAGGAACAGGGCGAGAAGTACGGCTTCAACAGCGTGATGCTGCAACGCTATCCGGAAGTCGAGCGCATCGAGCACGTGCATCACGCTGGCAACAGTTCCGGCATCGTCGACGGCGCGGCGGCCGTGCTGTTCGGCACACGGGAAATGGGCGCAGCGCTGGGTCTCAAAGCTCGCGCGCGAATTCGCTCCTTTGCCTCGATCGGCTCCGAACCCTCGATCATGCTCACCGGCCCTTCGTATGCCGCGGAAAAGGCGCTCAAGCGCGCCGGCATGAAGATCGGCGACATTGACCTCTTCGAGTTGAATGAAGCCTTCGCTGCCGTGGTGCTGCGCTTCATGCAGGTACTCGATGTCCCGCACGAGAAGATGAACGTCAATGGCGGCGCCATCGCCATGGGCCATCCACTGGGCGCCACCGGGGCGATGATCCTCGGCACGCTGCTGGACGAGATGGAGCGACGGGGGGTGGCGACCGGACTGGCTACGCTGTGCGTCGGGGCGGGGATGGGTACGGCGACCATCATCGAGCGGGTTTGAAGTGAAAACCGGCGCGGGATTGCTTAGCGTGGCGGGATCGGAAGGCTGGGTACCCCGTTCCGTCCATGTCCTCCGAGCCGGGCTGCGCCCGACTCTCCCCCTTTACTTACCGGAACGGGGTACCCACCCTACCGATGCGCTGACGTGCTCGCGGGTTTTCGGTTGCAAGGCAAAAGCGCATCCCGCCAAGGATGGCGGGTATCCGGATCCGGTAAGTAAAGGAGGAGGAGCGGGCGTAGCCCGCGACGGGGGACATGGACGGAGCCGGATACCCGCCGTCCTTGGCGCCTCGATACAGCAAACAATCAATGCTTTTTACCTGAGCAAAGAACCCTGGAGCCACTGACATGCTCAACTATTCCGTCGATGCCGAAGGCATTGCTACCGTCGAATTCGATTACCCCGGCAAGTCGCAGAACATCCTCAACGCCAAGTCCATGGGAGCCTATGCCGAAGCCATGCGGAAGGCACTGGCCGACCCGGCGGTGAAGGGCATCGTGGTCGCCTCGGCGAAGCAGGATTTCATCGCCGGCGGCGATCTCGCCGAGCTGGCCGGCGCGACGGATGCGGCGGCCTTCCATGCCGCGATCAACGACTGGCACAAGCTCATGCGCGGTATCGAGCTGGGCGGCAAGCCCGTCGCCGCGGCGCTCAACGGTACGACCCTGGGCGGCGGCATGGAAGTCGCGCTGGCTTGCCATCATCGCGTCGCGGCCGACAACCCCAAGGCGCGCTTCGGTTTTCCCGAAGTCACGCTGGGCCTGCTGCCCGGTGCCGGCGGCACGCAGCGCCTGCCGCGCCTGACCGGCATGCAGGCCGCCGCACCCTTGCTGATGGAAGGCAAGCGCATCAAGACCGCCGAAGCACTGAAGATCGGCATGATCCACGCCGTGGTGAAAGTTGGCGCTGAGCGGACGGCGGCACGGCAGTGGGTGATGGATGCCGTCGCCTCGGGCGCCAAGCCGCTGCAGCCCTGGGATGCCAAGGGCTTCAAGATCCCCGGCGGCGGACCGAACACGCCGGGCGGCATGCAGATGCTGATGGCGGCCAACGCCATGCTGCGCGAGAAGACCTACGACAACTATCCCGCGCCCAAGCACATCCTGTCCTGCGTCTATGAGGGGCTGTCGACCAACCTCGACACCGGGCTCGCGATCGAGGCGCGCTACTTCACCAATCTCGTGATGTCGCCGGTGTCGAAGAACATGATCCGCAGCCTGTTCTTCGGCATGCAGGACGCCAACAAGCTGGCCTCGCGTCCGGCAGGTGTTCCGACACAGAAGTACACGAAGATCGGCATGCTCGGTGCCGGCATGATGGGCGCCGGCATCGCGATGTCCACCGCCACGGCCGGGATCGACATCGTGCTGCTCGATACCTCCGTCGCAGCAGCCGAGAAGGGCAAGGACTACGCGCGCAAACAGTGGGGCAAACAGATTGCCCGCGGGCGCATGACGGCCGAGGCGATGGAAGCGCTGCTCGCCCGCATCCACCCCACCGCAGCCTATGCCGATCTCGCCGGCTGCGAACTGGTGATCGAGGCCGTGTTCGAGAAGCGCGAGATCAAGGCCGCGGTGACTAAGCAGGCCGAAGCGGTGATCGGCGCCGATGCGATCTTCGCCTCCAACACCTCGACCCTGCCGATCACCGGCCTGGCCGAAGCCAGCGTGCGCCCGGCCAATTTCATCGGCCTGCATTTTTTCTCGCCGGCGGAGAAGATGCCGCTGGTCGAGATCATCGTCGGCAAGGCCACCAGCGACGCGACACTGGCGCGCTCCATGGATTACGTGCGCGTCATCGGCAAGACGCCGATCGTGGTCAACGATTCGCGCGGCTTCTACACCAGCCGCGTCTTCGGCACCTATGTCTCCGAGGGTATGGCCCTGCTTGAAGAAGGCGTGCCGCCGGCACTGATCGACAAGGCCGGACTGATCGCCGGCATGCCGGTGGGGCCGCTGGCGCTGGCCGACGAGGTCTCGATCGAACTGGTGCACAAGATCGCGCAGCAGACCCGCGCCGATCTCGGCAAGGCCTATGTCGAGCGCGCCGCCGACCGCGTCGCGGCGAAGATGGTGGCGGAACTGGGCCGGCTCGGCCGCAAGTCCGGCGCCGGCTTCTACGACTATCCGGCGGACGGGCCGAAGCATTTGTGGTCCGGTTTGGCCGCACAGTTCCCCGTGAAAGTCGGCGCTGACTCGCCTTGCGTACCTGGAATTCCGCTTCGCGGGCAGGTAACGGCAATGATCTCGCTCGACGAGATCGTCGAACGCCTGATCCTGGTGCAGTCGGTGGAAACCGTGCGCTGTCTCGACGAGAAGGTGCTGCGCGCGGCGATCGATGCCGATGTCGGCGCCATTCTCGGCTGGGGCTACCCGCCCTTCCGCGGCGGCCCGATCGGCTGGCTGCATACGCTGAGCGCGGCGCAGGCGGTGGCGGCGCTGGATCGCCTGGCGGCCAAGTACGGCCCGCGTTTCGCGGTGCCGCAAAGCCTGCGCGACATGGCGAAAGAGGGGAAAAGCTTCTACGCTTGATTCGCCGTATCGTTTCCCACGGCTGCGCGGGACGCGCTTCGCGCGGTTTGCGGCGCCCCGCGAGCGGCACCCACGCCGCGAACCCTGCGACTCGCCGGCCGCGCCCTCATCCCCGAACTCGGCGCAGGAATCAGCGGATCGGCGCCGGACTCCATCGCCGGCGCGGCTCATGTCGGCCCGTGGGCAACGGCAGCGCAACACTCGCCAGACTGTCTGCATATGACAAATACCGCAGCAGGATTTCGCTCCGGCCAGGTCGAATTATGCTTCGGTACTTTTGACCTGAATCAACCCCGCCGCTTCCCGAGGACCGAAAATGCTTGCGCAACGTATCGGTATCGGATGTGCGCGGAATCGCAGGATGCCGGCGCCGGCACTGGCGACCGTAGCGAAAGATAAAGCACCATGCGGCGCCGCTGCGGGACGGACGTCGGTCTGGCACCGAGGGGCGGGTGATGGTAGCGTTGCGGCAGTGCCGCCGCATCCGCTGGCAGGGCCGCAGATACTATGGGGGAGGAAGGGTGTTCGCATTCATGGCTGTGCACAAAGAGCCGGCGGATCTGGCGCATGGGCTGCGCGGGCGGAGCCTCGACGCAGCGCCGCCGGTGCGGGTTTAGCCTGGCACGAATGGACACCGGTGCCGCTTTGCGGGAAACCCTCGGTCCCTTGCGTCTGCTGATCGTCGAGGATTCCGCCGACGATGCCGAGCTGCTGCTGCGCGCGGTGCGCCAAAGCGGCTACGAGCCGACTGCGGCACGGGTCGAGACGGCCGCGGCAATGCGCGCGGCGTTGCACGACAAGCCGTGGGACCTGATCCTGTCCGATTACCATATCCCCGGATTCGGCGGCATGGAGGCGCTGCGGATTGCCAAGGAAAGCGGCCTCGACCTG
>JACPUD010000075.1 GCA_016192435.1 Rhodocyclales bacterium
CGGCACGCGCACGGTGACGGACGCCGATTTCTTCCAGCCGGGCAGCCGCATGGTCGCCGCCGGCTTCATGCTCTATGGCGCCTCGACGCGGCTGGTGCTGACCACCGGCAACGGCGTCAATGTCTTCATGCTCGATCGCGAAATCGGCGAATTCGTGCTCACCCATCCGCGCGTGGAGATTCCGGACAATGCCGCGACCTTCGCCATCAACGCTTCCAACGAGCGCTTCTGGGAGCCGCCGGTACGGCGCTACGTCAAGGAATGCCTGGCCGGCAAGACGGGGCCGCGCGGTCGCGATTTCGGCATGCGCTGGGTCGCCTCGCTGATCGCCGAAGCCTATCGCGTGCTGGTCAGGGGCGGCGTCTTCCTCTACCCGGTGGACGAAAAGACGCGCGACCAGGGCGGCCGCCTCTGGCTGCTGCACCAGGCCAATCCGATCGCCTTCATCATGGAACAGGCCGGCGGCGGCGCGATTACCGGGCGCGGCCGCCTGCTTGACGTCGAGCCGACCGAGCTGCACCAGCGCACGCCCCTGATCTTCGGCTCCAGGAGCGAGGTCGAGCTGATCCACGGCTACCACCAGGACTACGTCGAGGGCCGCGACAACGACAACTACGACCTGCCGCTGTTCGGCAACCGCTCGCTGTTTCGCAACGAATAGCCGGTCCTGCCCGCGGCCCCGGGCGCTCCGCGGTCTGCGCAGGGTGCCGAGGCACTATCATTGCGCCATGTCCGCATCGTCCGCCCCGTCCCGGCGCGTGCTCTGCGTCATCCCGCCGATGACGCAGCTCAACACGCCCTATCCCTCGACCGCCTACCTGACCGGTTTCCTGCGCTCGCGCGGGATTGCCGCGGTGCAGGAAGACCTCGCCCTGGCGCTGGTGCTGCGCCTGTTCTCGGGCGAGGGATTGCGGGCGATCCGCGCCTGCATCGCCGACCTGCCGAAGCAGCAGCGCACGCCGCGGCTGCAGGCCTTCGAACGGGAGTTCGAGCGTTATCTGGCCACGATAGAGCCCGCGGTGGCCTTTCTGCAGGGGCGCGACCCCTCGATAGCGCATCGCATCGCGGGGCGCAACTTCCTGCCCGAGGGACCGCGCTTCGCGCCGCTCGACGCCTATGTCGATGACGAAGGCGGCGATCCGCTGGCCTGGGCCTTCGGCGCGCTGGGCGTGACCGACCGCGCGCGGCATTTCGCCACGCTCTACCTCGACGACGTCGCCGACGTGCTGCGCGAAGCGGTCGATGCGCGCTTCGAGTTCGTCCGCTACGCCGAATCCCTGGCGCAGAGCCAGGCCAGCTTCGAGCCGCTGGCGCTGGCGCTGGCCGCGGCGGAGACCCTGGTCGATCGCACGCTGCGCGAACTGACCCTGGAGGCGGTGAAGCGGCATGCGCCGCAACTGGTGCTGGTGTCGGCGCCGTTTCCCGGCAACGTCTATGGCGCCTTCCGCATCGCCCAGGCGATCAAGGCGCAGGATGCGGCCATCGTCACGGTGCTCGGCGGCGGCTTCGTCAATACCGAATTGCGCGAACTGGCCGAACCGCGGGTGTTCGATTATTTCGATTACGTCACGCTGGACGATGGCGAGCGTCCGCTCTTGGCCCTGCTCGACCACCTGCAGGGCGGGCGCCCGCGGGAGAAACTGGTGCGCACTCTCCTGCGCGACGATGGCGCCGTGCGCTACCACGATGCCGGCCATCCCGACGAGGGCGACATCCCCTTCGCCGAGGTCGGCACGCCGACCTGGGACGGCCTGCCGCTCGACCGCTACCTGTCGCTGCTGGACATGCTCAATCCCATGCACCGATTGTGGTCCGACGCGCGCTGGAACAAGCTGACCGTGGCCCACGGCTGCTACTGGAAGAAGTGCAGCTTCTGCGATGTCTCGCTCGACTACATCTCGCGCTATGACGCGGTCGCCGCCGCGACCCTGGTCGACCGCATCGAAACCATCATCGCCGAAACCGGGCAGACGGGCTTTCATTTCGTCGACGAGGCCGCGCCGCCCAAGGCGCTGGCCGCACTGGCCGCGGAATTGCAGAAGCGCAAGCGGGCGATCTCCTGGTGGGGCAACATCCGCTTCGAAAAATCCTTCACCCCGGAACTTTGCGCCGAGCTGGCCGATAGCGGCTGCATCGCGGTGTCCGGCGGCCTCGAAGTCGCTTCCGATCGCTTGCTCAAACTGATGCAGAAGGGCGTCTCGGTGGAGCAGGTGGCGCGCGTCACGCAGGCCTTTACCGAGGCCGGCATCCTGGTCCATGCCTACCTGATGTACGGCTTTCCGACGCAGACCGTGCAGGACACGGTGGACGCGCTCGAATACGTGCGCCAGTTGTTCGCCGCCGGCTGCATCCAGTCCGGCTTCTTCCATCGCTTCGCCTGCACCGTGCATTCGCCGGTGGGCCGGAATCCCGAGCAGTTCGGGATCAGGCTCAAACCGTTGCCGCAGGTGAGATTCGCCAAAAACGACGTCGGTTTCATCGATCCGAGCGGGGTCGACCACGATGCGCTGGGCGTCGCGCTGAACAAGGCGCTGTACAACTACATGCACGGCCTCGGCCTCGACCAGGACGTGCGCGGCTGGTTCGCCGGTCGCGTGCCGAAGACCACGGTGCCGCGGCATTTCATTGAACGGGCCGTGCGCGGATGAACGAGCAGGACAAACCCTGGCATGTTCCCGAGGCAGACTTGCATCCGTCGCTGCTGGTGCGCATGGTGCTGCTGGTTCTGGGCAGCATCGCCCTGCTGCTCGGGATCATCGGCATCTTCCTGCCCGGGCTGCCGACCACCCCCTTCATCCTGGTCGCCGCCGCCTGCTACGCGCGCGCCTCGGAGCGCTTTTATCGCTGGCTGCTACACAACCCGACCTTCGGCCCGCTGATCGCGGAGTGGCGTCACCATCGCAGCATCCCCTGGCGCGTCAAGTGGCTGGCGATCAGCTTAATGAGCCTGACCATCTGCGTTTCGATCTGGAGCTTTTCCGGCAAACCCTGGCTGCAGGGTCTGCTCGCCTTCATCGGCCTGTCCACCGCAATCTGGTTGTGGCGCATTCCTTCGCGCGACCGCCCGCGCCGGCCGGAGTAAAATTTGATCCAATACAGATAACAAGGGAATCCGCATCATGGCCAACTACAGCACTGAATCCATCCGCGCCCTGGCCCTCGTCGGTCACGGCGGCGCCGGCAAGACCACGCTGGCCGAAGCCCTGCTGTTCAAGGCCGGCGCGATTGCCGCCAAGGGCAGTGTGGAAAAGGGCAGCAGCGTCTGCGACTTCGATCCGCAGGAAAAGGCCGCCGGCCATTCGCTCAATTCGGCCATGGTCAATTTCGCGGCCGAGGGCGTGCATATCCACCTGATCGACACCCCGGGCTATCCGGATTTTGCCGGGCAGGCGGTTGCCGCGCTGGCCGGCGTCGATACCGCGGTCGTGGTGATCAATGCCCAGACCGGCATCGAGCTCGCCACCGAGCGCATGATGCGCGCGGCGCAGGCGCGCGGTCTGGCGCGCATGATCGTGATCAACAAGATCGATGCCGACAATGTCGACCTGCCGGGACTGGTGAACCAGGTGCGCGAGCGCTTCGGCAAGGAATGCCTGCTGCTCGACCTGCCGGCGCACGGCCGCCAGGACGTGGTCGAGGTGCTGGAGCACGAGGGCGGCGACGCCGATTTCGACTCGATCGCCCGTGCCCATCGCGAGCTGATCGACCAGCTGGTGGAGGAGGACGAGTCGCTGCTGGCGCGCTATCTCGAAGACGGCCAGGACCCCGCCGCGCAGGAACTCCATGCGCCCTTCGAGAAGGCCTTGCGCGCCGGCCATCTGGTGCCGATCCTGTTCACCTCGGCGCGCACCGGCGCCGGCATCGGCGAGCTGTTGCACGTGCTGGCCTCGCTGGCGCCGAATCCGGCCGAGGGCAATCCGCCGCCTTTCTACAAGGGCGAACCGGGGCATGGGGCGGAAGCCTTCCATGCCGTTCCCGACGCATCGCAGCACGTGCTGGCCCACGTCTTCAAGATCATCGCCGACCCTTACATGGGCAAGGTCGGCATCTTCCGCGTGCATCAGGGCACGGTGAAGAAGGACAGCCAGCTCTTCGTCGGCGACGGCAAGAAGCCGTTCAAGGTCGGCCACCTCTACCAGCTGCAGGGCAAGGATTACGTCGAGGTCGACAGCCTGTTGCCGGGCGACATCGGCGCCATCGCCAAGGTCGAGGAAATCGATTTCGACGCCGTGCTGCACGACTCGCACGACGAGGACCACATCCACCTCAAGCCGCTGGAATTCCCCAAGCCGATGCAGGGCCTCGCGGTCGAGACCAAACGCAAGGGCGACGAGCAGCGCCTGTTCGACATCCTGCACAAGCTGGAACTGGAAGATCCCTGCTTCGAGGTCGAGCGCCACCCGACCACGCACGAGACCGTGATCCGCGGCCTCGGCGAAATGCATCTGCGCTACAAGCTGGAAAAGATGGCGACCCAGTTCAAGCTCGAACTCGACACCCGGCCGCCGCTGATCCCCTATCGCGAGACCATCACCGCCAACGCGGAAGGCCACTGCCGGCACAAGAAACAGTCGGGCGGCGCCGGCCAGTTCGGTGAGGTCTATCTGAAGATCGAACCGCTGGCGCGCGGCGCCGGTTTCGAATTCGTGGACCACGTCAAGGGCGGCGTGATCCCCGGCGTGTTCATGCCGGCTGTCGAGAAGGGCGTGCGCCAGGCGCTGGCGGGCGGCGTCGCCGCCGGTTTCCCGGTCGAGGATCTGCGCGTCATCGTCTATGACGGCAAGACCCATCCGGTCGACGGCAAGGAGGTCGCCTTCGTCACCGCCGGGCGCAAGGCCACGGTGGAGGCGATCCGCGCCGCCAATCCGATCGTGCTCGAGCCCATCGTCAATATTGAAATCGTCACACCCGAGGCCGCGATCGGCGACCTCACCGGCGACCTGTCGAGCCGGCGCGGCCACATCACCGGCACCAGTCCGCGCCCCGGCGGCACCGCTGCGATCACCGGCGAAGTGCCGCTGGCCGAAATCACCGACTACGCCTCGCGCCTGAAATCGATGACCGGCGGCCAGGGCGCCTACAGCATCGAGTTCGCGCGCCATGCGCAAGTGCCGCCGCAGGTACAGCAGAAACTGGCGGCGAGCTTCAAGCTGAAGGACGAGGACGAGTGAGCCGGTTGCCGGCGCCGACAAGAGTTGGCGCTGGCGGTACGGCGGCCATGGCAAACCTGTTCAGGGCGGTCCGCATTCCCGGTTTGTCGCCGTACTCCGGCAAGGAATTTGACGGCGCAGGAATCAGTGCTTGTGGTCGGTATGCCCGTCCTTCGCTGCGGCCTGCGGTGCGGCCTGCGCTGCGGCCAGGGGGGTGAAGCGCGCCTGTTCGGCGGGTTTGCCGGCCAGGGTCACGGCGACCACTACCTTCATGTCCGGCGTCGAGGCGTACTTGCCAACGCCCTTGAGGCGGTTGTCGCCGTCGGGCAGCAGCTTGACGCTGACTTTCTGCTTGCCGGCGAGGATGGTCGCCGTGCCGCCAGCACCAACTGTCGAAATCTTCGCGTTGGCGTGGTCGGTGACATAGACGACCACGGCGTTGTCCTTGACCTCCTTGCTGTCTTTCGCCACCACCAGTTCGAAGTGGTAGATCCCGGCCATGCGCTGCTGGCCACCGTTGGGCGCTTTCTGGGTGTCGAGGTATTCGTCCGTGTGGGCGAAGGCGGAGCCCGCAGACAGCAGGGCTGCCAGCAACGCGGCGGCGGGAATCAGGGCGTTGAACATTTTCACTTTCTGTCTCCTTGGTGGGGTTAAAAACTTTCCTTGCCCTGCTCGGCGAGCAGGCGCTCCAGCGATGGTTTACCCCAGAGCCAGAACATCAGCGGCGTCAGCAGGGTGTCGAGCAGGGTCGAACTGACCAGGCCGCCGAAGATCACCACCGCCACCGGGTGCAGCACTTCCTTGCCCGGGGCGTCGGCCGAGATCAAGAGCGGCATCAGGGCGAAAGCGGCGACCAGCGCCGTCATCAGCACCGGCGTCAGGCGTTCCAGCGAGCCACGGACGATCATGTGCTGGCCGAAGGACTCGCCCTCGAAGGCGCACAGGTTGATGTAATGGCTGATCTTGAGGATGCCGTTCCTCGTGGCGATGCCGGTCAGGGTGATGAAGCCGACCAGCGCCGCCACCGACAGCGGCTGGCCGGAGATCCACAGCGCGATGACGCTGCCGACCAGCGCCAGCGGGATGTTGCCCATGATGATGAAGGTCAGCGTCGCCGAGCGATAGCGACTGTAGAGCACCATGAAGATCATGGTCAGCGAGATCAGCGCCAGCAGCGTGATCAATCGCGCTGCCTGCTCCTGGGCCTGGAACTGGCCTTCGAGCGCGGTGAAATAGCCTTCCGGCAGGGCGCCTTTGTCACGCATCGCCGCCAGTTCGGCGCGGATGTCGGCGATCAGCTGCGACATGTCGCGGCCGTCGCTGTTGGCCGAGAGCACGATGCGCCGCCGCGAGTTCTCGCGGCTGACCTGGTTCGGCCCATCGCTTTCCTCGACGCTGGCGATCTTCGACAGCGGCACGAAGCCGCCCGGTGTCTCGATCAGCAGATCGGCCAGCGCCTGCGGGCTGCGCGCGCTTTCCGGCAGACGCACCAGCAGGTCGAAGCGGCGGTTGCCTTCGATCACCTGGGCGATGCGCTCGCCCTCGATCATCTGTTCCAGGCTGCGCAGCAGATTGCCCGGCGCCACGCCGTAGCGCGCGGCCTGCTCGTAGTCGAGGTGGATCTTGACCTGAGGGATCAGCACCTGCTTTTCGATCTGCAGGTCGGTCACGCCGGGTATTTTCGCCAGGCGTTCGCGCATCTCGGCGGCCAGGCCGCGCAGGGTGTCGAGGTCGTCGCCGTAGATCTTCAGCGCGATCTGCGCGCGCACGCCGGAGAGCAGATGGTCGAGGCGGTGCGAGATCGGCTGGCCGACGTTGGAGGCCGCCGGCAGACTGGCCAGGCGCTGCCGGATATCGGCGATGATTTGCTCGCGACTGCGCGCGGAGGCCTTGAGGTCCACGTCCATCTCGGTGTAATGCACGCCCTCGGCATGTTCGTCGAGCTCGGCGCGGCCGGTGCGGCGACCGACCTGGGTGACTTCCGGCACCTGGGCCACGAGCTGTTCCGCCAGCGTGCCGATGCGGTTGGATTCGGCCAGCGAGGTGCCGGGATTGAGCAGCACATTCACCGTCAGCGTGCCTTCGTTGAAGGGCGGCAGGAAGGAGCGCGGAAAAAAGGGCACGCTGGCGCCGACCAGCACCACCACCGCCAGCGCCCCGGCCAGCAGGCTTTTCGCGCGGGCGAAGGACCAGTGCAGCAGGCGCGCGTCCCAGCGCTTGAGCCAGGTGACCAGCGGGCTGTCGCCGGCGTGCAGTTGCTTCATCCAACCGCCGCCGTGTGCGGCGGTTCCAACATTGCGCAGCAGGTAGTAGGCCATCACCGGCGTCAGCGTCACCGAGACGATCATGCTGGCGAGTATCGAAACGATGTAGGCGATGCCCAGCGGTGTGAACAGCCGGCCCTCGATGCCGGGCAGGACGAACAGCGGCACGAACACCAGCACGATGATCACCGTCGCATAGACGATGGCCGAGCGCACTTCCAGCGTCGCCGCGGCGATCACCTCGGCCACCGGGCGCGGCGCGGCCAGCGCGCGGTTCATCTTGAGCCGGCGCAGCACGTTCTCGACGCCGACCACGGCGTCGTCCACCAGTTCACCGATGGCGATGGCCAGGCCGCCCAGCGTCATGGTGTTGATCGACAGGCCGAAATAGTGGAACACCAGCGCCGTCGCCAGCAACGATACCGGGATCGCCATCAGCGAAATCACCGTGGTGCGCACGTTGAGCAGGAACAGGAAGAGGATCACCGCGACCATGATCGCGCCGTCGCGCAGCGCCTCTTCGACGTTGGTCACCGAGTGTTCGATGAAATCGGCCTGCTTGAACAGGAAGGACGGAGCCTCGACACCCTGCGGCAGGCTCTTGCCCAGTTCGGCGACGGCCTTCTCAACTTCACGGGTCAACTTCACGCTGTCGGCGGAAGGTTGTTTCTGCACCGACAAGATGACCGCCGGCTTGCCCTTGTAGCTGCCGTCGCCGCGCTTGATGGCGGCGGCCAGCTTGACCTCGGCGAGCTGCCGGAGCAGCACCGGCTGGCCGTTCTTGACCGTCACCACCAGGTTCTGCAAATCCTCGATGCGGCTGGTGCGGCCGATGGCGCGGATCAGGTATTCGCGCCCCTGGGCTTCGAGGAAACCGCCGCTGGTATTGGTGCCGAAATCCTTCAGCGCCGCCTCCAGCCTTTCGCGCTCGACGCCGAGCGCCTGCAACTGCGCCGGCTTGATCTCGACGCGATACTGGCGCACCTCGCCGCCGATCGGGATCACCTGGGCAACGCCGGGGATGGTCAGCAGGCGCGGCCGCATGACCCAGTCGGCATACTCGCGGACCGCCATCGGGCTGGCCTTGTCGGGGTCGGCGGGGATCGCGATTAGCAGGATCTCGCCCATGATCGATGAAATGGGGCCGAGCTGCGGCACGATGCCTTCCGGCAGTTGCTCGCGGACGAGATTCAGGCGCTCGGCGATCTGCTGGCGGTTGCGATAGATGTCGGAGCCCCATTCGAATTCGACGTAGATGATCGACAGACCGATGCCCGACACCGAGCGTACCCGCGTCACGCCGGGCATGCCGTTCATGCCGGATTCGATGGGGAAGCTGACCAGCTGCTCGACTTCTTCCGGCGCCATGCCGCCGGCCTCGGTCATCAGCGTCACGGTGGGCTTGTTGAGGTCGGGAAAGACATCGACCGGCATCTGGCGCAGCGTGATCGCGCCGTAGATCATCAGCAGCAGCGAGACGCCGAGGACGAGCAGGCGCTGCTTGAGGCTGGCGTGGATGATGAAGTCGAACATGCTTTACCTGACTTGCGAAAGCAGGCTGGCGCCTACGGTGACGACGCGATCGCCGTCGTGCAGGCCGTCGATCACCGCCACGTTGGCCGCATCCAGCGCCTGATGGCGCACCCGGCGCACGACGAAGCGCTCGGCCTCGGTATGCACCCAGACCGCCGTCTCGCCAGCGCCAACTTTCGTCAGCGCCGCACGCGGTATCGCGGCGCCCTTGAGTTCATGCGCCGTGCGCACGATCACCTTGACCGGCTGGCCGACGGCCACCATGGAGTTGGCCGAAGCGATGCGGAACAACAGCGGCAGCGCCTGCTCGCGCAGTTGCCTGCCGGCGCCGACGAACCTGAGCTCCAGCGCGGTCTGCTCGGCCAGGGCGCTGGCCGAAATCAATGTCGCCCCGATCCCGGCATCGTAGGACAGCGCCTCGACCGCGAGGCGTTCGGGATCGACGATCTCGAACAGGACTTCCCGGGCGTCGACCACCTGGCCGGCGACCAGGTGGTGCGAAGCGCTGATCACGCCCGCCCCAGGCGCGCGCAAGGGTTCGGCGGAATCGATGCTGGCGGCGACGAAGGCGCGGCGCTGCTGCAGTGCCCCGCGCTCGATGCGGGCGGCGTCGATTTCCTTCTGCGGCACGGCGCCTTCGAGCTGCTCGAAACGCTTGACGCGCCCGTCGGCGATCGCCAGCTGGGCCTCCAGTTCCGCCAGCTGCGCCCGCTGGTTGCCGCGTTCGATGGCGCTGGCGACGGGACGCAGCCAGGCCAGCAACTCGCCCTTGGCCACCTTGCGTCCCGGCATCGGCATGCCTTTGGGGCCCGGCATGACGCTGCCGGCGAAGTTCGCCTGGACTCTTCCTCCGGTGTTCGGATCGGGAATCACCTTGCCGTTGAGCTCGATCGTCGCCGCCAGGTCGCCGATCCGCGCCGGCTGGGTGCGCAGCCCGAGCTGGCGCTGCACCGGCTTGGGCACGAACAGACTGCCGTCGGCCAGACGCTGCAGGGCGGCCGGCGCGTTCGCCGCCGCCGCGCCGGCCGGCGTCGCAGCAGTTGCCTGCTTGGCGTCCTGGCTGTGATCCTCGTCGCCGTGGGCGGAGGCCAGCGGCGAACTTGCCGCGAGGGCAAGCGCCAGCATGCCTGCCAGATAGCGTGGTTTCATTTGAATGGCCTTTTAGTGAGATTTGCGTTGCTTGCGGCGCCGCACGGCCAGCAATATGCCGCTGGCGAGCAGCAGCAATGCGGCAAGGCCCCAGACGGTCCACTCGTTCCAGTCATGCGCGTGCGCCGCGGCGGGGGCTGCCAGCGAAGTGTCCAGCGTGGCGGTCA
>JACPUD010000004.1 GCA_016192435.1 Rhodocyclales bacterium
CACGTTGCCCGGCCAGTCATGGACCATCAGCCGCGCCAGGCCATCTGCCGCCAAGGTGCAGGAGGCTTCGCCGCCCTGCTCCGCAATCTGCTCGAGCAGCGTTTCGCACAGCATCGAGATGTCTTCGCGCCTTTCCCGCAGAGGCGGCAGGCGAATCGGCAGGACATTCAGCCGGTAGTACAAGTCGGCGCGAAAACTCCCGGCGTCCACCATGGACTTGAGATCGCGGCTGGTGGCGGCGATCACCCGGACGTTGACGGCGCGCAACTGGTTGCCGCCCAGAGGTTCGACTTCGCCTTCCTGCAGGACCCGCAATAGCTTCGGCTGCAAGGCCAGCGGCATGTCGCCGACTTCGTCGAGAAACAGCGTGCCGCCGTCGGCGAGCTGGAACTTGCCGCTGCGCGACTTGGCCCCCGCTCCGGTATAGGCGCCCGGCTCGACGCCGAACAGTTCGGCTTCCAGCAGGGCCTCGGGAATCGCCGCGGCATTGAGGCTGACCAGCGGCCCCTCGGCGCGCCGGCTCGCGGCATGAATGGCGTGGGCCAGCAACTCCTTGCCGGTGCCAGTCTCGCCCTGCAGCAGCACCGCACCTTCGCGTTCCGCGGCGCGGCGCGCCAGTTCCTTGGTATCGACTGCCAGACGGCTGGCGCCGATGAACTGGCTGAAACGATACTTGGCCTGGCGTCCGTCCGCCAGTTGTTTGCGCACCGTGGCCAGATCCGCCTGCATCTGCTGGAACTTGGAGACGATCGGCTTCAGCGCCTGCAGCCGGTCGTAGAGGATCACGCCCAGCGCGCCGATCACGTTGCCCGCCTCGCCGTGCAGGGGAATGCGCGACACCACCATCTGGCGCCGCCCGAGCGTCAGCACATCCAGCAGATCCGCCTGGCCGGTCTCCATCACCTGGCGCAAGCGGCTGTTGGGCAACACGTCCTCGATGGCGCGACCTTCGATCGGTTCGCTGCCGTTCCAGCCGATCAGCGCCTTGTATTTGTCGTTGATCCAGGTGATACGGCCGTCCTGATCGATGACCACGGCACCTTCGTAGAGGCTGTCGAACAGCTTGACCAGGGATGAAGCGGCGAGTGCCCGAACCTCGGCATCACTGGAAAGCCGCGCAGGAACCTGCCTCGCCACGAGGTTTTCTCAGGTTTGCTGGTCGCGCGCCTGTTGCTCTGCGCGATCAAGCTCCTGGTTCATTTCCGCGTCGGACGGCGGCCGGTAGTCGGACTCGCCTGCCGCGACCACGGCCGGACGCACGATGAGGTTCGCCAGTATGATGCCGAGTTCATAGAGCAGCCACAACGGCACCGCCATCATGAACTGCGAGATCACATCGGGCGGCGTGAACACCGCACCGACGACGAAAGCGCCGACGATCACGTAGGGACGCCACTCGCGCAGCTTGGCCACATCGACCACGCCGATCTTGACCAGCACGATGACGATCACCGGCACCTCGAAGGTGACGCCGAAGGCAAGGAACATGGTGAGGACGAAGGAGAAGTACTTCTCGATGTCGGTCATCCAGGCCACGCCTTCCGGCGCGAACTGCGCCATGAAGCCGAACACCATCGGAAAAAACGCGAAGTATGCGAAGGCCATGCCGATGAAAAACAGGATCACCGACGCCGCCAAAAGCGGCATCGCCAGCTTCTTCTCGTGGGCGTAAAGGCCAGGCGCGACAAAGGCCCATATCTGATACAGCACGTAAGGCAGAACCACCAGGAAGGCCACTGCCAACGCGACCTTCATCGGCACCAGAAAAACGCCGACCACATCGGTGGCAATCATCTGCCCGCCGGCGGGCAAGGTTGCCAGCAGAGGTGCGGCGAGCACCGAGTACAGCTCGCGGGCAAAGAAGGCCAGGGGCACGAAAACCACGCCGACCGCGATGACAATGCGGATCAGGCGGTCGCGCAACTCGACCAGATGCGAGAAGAATGTTTCCTGTTCTTCGGCCATCAGGATTTCGTTGTTGCGGCGACGACTGCTGGCGCAGCTTCGGCGGCTGGCGCCGCTCCGGACTCGACCGCATCGAGAGTTGGCGCTGACGGGACGGCGGCATCCGCGGCCAGGGGCTCGATCGCTTGGTTGACCGAGGATTCGACTTCCCGCATTTCGTGAGTCACCGAGGCCTCGAGGCCTTTCACCTGATCGGTCATCTGCTGCTGCATCTTCTTCAGTTCGTCGAGCTGCATTTCGCGATTGATATCGGCCTTGACGTCGCTTACATAACGCTGCAGACGACCAAGGAGATGCCCGGCCGTGCGCGCAACCTTGGGCAGGCGCTCCGGACCGATGACGACCAGCGCCACCACGGCAATGACCATCAACTCGGTAAGACCGACGTCGAACATGGCTGCGCTGTGAACTTCAAATTGACGGTATGGAGCAGAGAAGGGCGCCGCCGACTAGCTGCAGAGGGCAGAAGTCGGCAGAACGCAAGTACCCTGAATCAGGATTTGGTCTGCTCCCGCCGCGACTCGACATCGATCGTCTGGCCGCTGACCTGCTGCGGCTCGGCTGGCTTGTCCGCGGATTTATCGGCCGTGGCTTCCTTCATGCCGTCCTTGAAACCCTTCACCGCGCCGCCGAGGTCCGACCCCATGTTGCGCAGCTTCTTGGTGCCGAACACCAGCATGACGATTACCAGAACGATCAGCCAATGCCAGATACTGAAAGAACCCATTATGTTTTCTCCTCGCGCTCAGTGAATTATCACGGCGCCTTGCGCTTAAGCATGGATCCCAGGGGCTCGGGGCCACCCAGAATATGGACGTGGAGATGATACACCTCCTGATGTCCGATCCGTCCGGTGTTGATGATGGTGCGGAAGCCTTCGGTCAGTCCCTGGCTCCTGGCCAGTTCGTTGGCCTTGGCCAGAATGCGGCCGAGCACCATCTGGTGACTCATGTCGGCCTCCATCAGCGATGCGATATGCAGCTTGGGCACGATCATGAAATGCACCGGCGCAATCGGGTTGATGTCATGGAAGGCGAAGATTTCCTCGTCTTCGTAAATCTTTTTCGCAGGAATTTCGCCGCGCGCAATCCTGCAGAAAATGCAGTCGCTCATTGTTCAGGGCTCCGGCTGTTCTTCTCGTCGATACCCGAAATGCCTTCGCGACGGCGAAACTCGACCATCACGTCATCGACACCGATGCCGAACTGGGTCAGCAGGATCATGCTGTGGAACCAGAGATCGGTCACTTCCCGCACCAGATGCAGACGGTCGCCGTCCTTGGCTGCCATGATGACCTCCGCCGCCTCTTCGGCCACCTTCTTGCAGATCGCGTCGGTACCTTTGGCATACAGGCTGGCGACATAGGAGGTATCCGGCGCCGCCCCCTTGCGTTCGAGCAGCGTCGCCTGAACGCGATGCATGACTTCGAGATTGATCACTTGTATATCTCCTTCGGGTCCTTGAGGACGGGTTCTACATCCTGCCAGCCCGAGGTTTCAAGCCGGTTGAAAAAACAGCTGCGGCGACCGGTGTGACAGGCGATGCCGCCGCTCTGCTCGATTTTCATCAACACCACATCCTTGTCGCAATCGACACGCAACTCCAGCACCCTCTGCGTATGGCCCGACTCCTCGCCCTTGTGCCACAGGCGTCCGCGCGAACGCGACCAATACACGGCGTGGCCGGTTTCCGCGGTCAAGGCCAGCGCCTGGCGGTTCATCCAGGCGAACATCAGCACCTCGCCGGTCGCCGCATCCTGCGCGATCGCCGGAACTAGGCCCTGCGCGTCCCACACTACTTCGTCCAGCCACTGGCTGCTGTGCGGCGCGCTCACAGCCTGACCTCGATGCCGCGGCTCTGCATATATTCCTTGGCCTGGCGCACCGTGAACTCGCCGTAATGAAAAATGCTCGCCGCCAGTACCGCGTCGGCCTTGCCGAGCGTAACCCCGTCCGCCAGATGCTGCAGCGTGCCGACACCGCCGCTGGCAATCACCGGTATGCCCACCGCTTCGGCGATGGCACGGGTGAGCGGCAGATCGAAACCGGCCTTGGTACCGTCGCGGTCCATGCTGGTCAGCAGAATCTCGCCGGCGCCCAGACTCTCCACCTTGCGTGCCCATTCGATGGCATCCAGCCCGGTGTTCTTGCGCCCGCCATGGGTGAACACTTCCCAGCGCCCCGGCGTCGTCTGCTTGGCATCGATGGCCACCACGATGCACTGAGTGCCGACCCGGGCCGAAGCGTCGGCGACCAGTTGCGGGTTATTCACGGCCGCCGTGTTCATGCTGACCTTGTCGGCCCCGGCATTCAGCAGCCGGCGCACGTCCTCGACCTGGCGCACGCCACCGCCCACGGTCAGCGGAATGAACACCTGCGAAGCAACCGCCTCGACGATGTGCAGAATGATGTCGCGATCATCGGAACTGGCCGTGATGTCAAGGAAGGTGAGTTCGTCGGCCCCCTGCTCGTCGTAGCGACGGGCAATTTCGACCGGATCGCCGGCATCGCGCAATTCGACGAAGTTGACACCCTTGACCACGCGGCCGGCATTGACGTCGAGACAGGGGATGATGCGCTTGGCGAGCATGGCTCAAAGCTTCGAAAGCTTGTCCGCCTCGGCCTGGGCTTTCCTGAAGTCCAGCGTGCCTTCGTAGATCGCACGACCGGTGATGGCGCCGGAAATTCCTTCGCCCTGCACCGCGCACAGCGCCTTGACGTCCTTCATGCTGGCGATGCCGCCGCTGGCAATCACCGGTATGCGCAGCGCCTGCGCCAGCTTCACCGTCGCCTCGATGTTCACGCCGGAGAGCATGCCGTCGCGTCCGATATCGGTATAGATCACGGCTTCGACGCCATAGTCCTCGAACTTCTTCGCCAGGTCGACCACGTCGTGCCCGGTCATCTTCGACCAGCCATCGACTGCGACCTTGCCGTCCCTGGCATCCAGGCCGACGATGATGTGGCCGGGGAATGCGCCGCAGGCATCGTGCAGGAAGCCGGGATTCTTCACCGCGGCGGTGCCGATGATGACGTAGGTCAGGCCGTCGTCGAGGCAACGCTCGATGGTATCCAGATCGCGAATGCCGCCGCCCAGCTGGACGGGAATTTCGCTGCCGACTTCCTTCAGAATGGCCTTGATCGCCGGCTCGTTCTTCGGTTTGCCGGCAAAGGCGCCGTTGAGGTCCACCAGATGCAGGCGGCGCGCACCCTGGTCTATCCAGTGGCGGGCCATGGCCGCTGGCTCCTCGGAAAATACCGTGGCATCGTCCATTGCGCCCTGCTTCAAACGGACGCAGTGACCATCCTTGAGATCAATCGCGGGTATCAGCAGCATAGGGAGATATCGAAAAGAAGGGGTGCCTGGGAGGCTGTCGGATCACGGATTCCAGCGCATGAAGTTGCCGAGCAGCCGCAATCCGGCCTGGGCGCTTTTTTCCGGGTGGAATTGAACAGCGAAGATGTTAGCGCGCGCAACAGCGCTGGTAAAGGGGATGCCATAGTGGGTCGAGCCGGCTATCAGCTCGGGATTCTGCGGCTCGACGTAATAACTGTGTACGAAATAGAAACGCGCATCGTCCTCGATACCATCCCAGAGCGCGTGGGCCTCGGCCTGGTGCACCTGGTTCCAGCCCATGTGCGGCACCTTGAGCCGCGCGCCGTCGGGCGCCACCATGGCGGCATGGGGGAAGCGCGGTACGCGGCCCGGCAGGATTTCGAGGCCCATGACATCGCCTTCCTCGGCGTGACCGAAGAGCATCTGCAAACCGACGCAAATGCCGAGAAAAGGCTTTTCGGCGGCGGCCCGAATCACCGCCTCGCGCAGGCCGCGCGCCGACAGTTCGCGCATGCAATCCGGCATCGCGCCCTGACCGGGCACCACCACGCGGTCTGCCGCGGCGATCTCGCCCGCATCGGCACTGACGCGGACATCGGCCTGCGGGGCAACGTGCTCGATGGCCTTGGCCACCGAACGCAGGTTACCCATGCCGTAATCGACTACAACGACCGTGCTCATGGAAGAATCAGAGCGAACCCTTGGTCGAAGGAATCGCGCCGGCGGCACGCGGATCGGCTTCCACCGCCATGCGCAAGGCACGGGCAAAGGCCTTGAACACGGTCTCGGCCTGATGGTGGGAATTGTCGCCGCGCAGCGCATCGATATGCACCGTGATCGCGGCGTGATTGACCAGGCCCTGGAAGAACTCGCGCACCAGATCGACATCGAATTCGCCGATAGTCGCGCGCGTGAAGGGCACGTTGAAGACCAGGCCCGGTCGTCCGGACAGATCCACCACCACGCGCGACAGGGCTTCGTCGAGCGGCACATAGGCATGGCCGTAACGGCGCAGGCCCTTCTTGTCGCCGAGAGCCTTGGCCAGCGCCTGGCCGATGGTGATGCCGACATCCTCGATGGTGTGATGCGCGTCGCTGTGCAGATCGCCCTGCGCCTCGACCTTCAGATCGATCATGCCGTGGCGCGCGATCTGGTCCAGCATGTGGTCGAAGAAGCCGATGCCGGTGGCGAGTTTGGAGACGCCGCTGCCGTCGAGATCGAGGGCGACGCGGATTTTTGTTTCCAGGGTATTGCGCGATATTTCGGCTTGCCGCATGGCGGTAATGATCAGGCAAAGGGTCGAGGGCTGCATGATACCATCGGCACAATAGGCTGTACGTCAGGGCTGTACCTCAGGTGCTGCACTTCCAGCCTGCACGCTGCGTCCGAACCCCGATCACCATAACCGAATTTGCCATTCCGCCTAGCCATGAGCCGCTTCTGGAGCGATGTCGTCAAAGGGCTCAAGCCCTACGTGCCGGGCGAGCAACCCAAGCTCGCCAGCCTGGTGAAACTCAACACCAACGAGAATCCCTACGGGCCCTCGCCGCGCGCGCTCGAAGCGATCCGCGCCGCCACCGGGGAATCGCTGAAACTCTATCCCGACCCGAATGCGGAGCAGCTCAAGCTCGCCATCGCCAAGTACCACGCCGTCGATTCCAGCAATGTCTTCGTCGGCAACGGCTCGGATGAAGTCCTCGCCCATGTCTTTCTCGGCTTGCTGAAGCAGGCGCAGCCGATCCTGTTTCCCGACATCAGCTACAGTTTTTATCCGGTGTATTGCGGGCTGTACCAGATGGATTTCGAAACCATCCCGCTGGCCGATGATTTTTCGATCCAGATCGGCGCCTACGCGAGGCCGAACGGCGGGATCATTTTCCCCAATCCGAATGCGCCGACCGGCTGCCTGGTGCCACTGGCTGAAATTGAACGCCTGTTGCAATCGAACCGGGATTCGGTGGTGGTGATCGACGAAGCCTATGTCGATTTCGGCGGCGAAAGTGCGATTCCGCTGACCGTCAGCTACCCGAACCTGCTGGTGGTGCAGACGCTGTCCAAGTCGCGCTCGCTGGCCGGCCTGCGGGTCGGCTTCGCGGTCGGCCATGCCGACCTGATCGAAGCGCTGGAGCGGGTCAAGAACAGCTTCAATTCCTACCCGCTGGACCGCTTGGCGATTGCCGGCGCCGTGGCAGCCTTCGAAGATCGCGCATATTTCGAGCAGACCTGCCAGGCCGTCGTCGCCACTCGCGAAAAACTCAGCGGCGAATTGAAGGCGTTCGGCTTCGAGGTGCTGCCATCGCAGGCCAACTTCATTTTCGTCCGCCATCCGCGGCACGACGCGGAAGAGTTGGCGCTGGCGCTACGGCAACGCCGCATCATCGTGCGCCACTTCAAGTTGCCGCGCATGGAACAGTTCCTGCGGATTACGGTCGGCACCGACGAACAGTGCGCGGCGCTGGTCGCTGCACTGAAGGAAATCCTCAGGGCTTGATGCGCAGCTCTGCCGCCTAGGGTTTTATGCGCAGCTCCGCTGCCTAGGGTTTGATGCGCAGCTCCGCTGCGCGGGCATGGGCCGTCAGCCCTTCGCCATGCGCCAGCGTCGCGGCGATCGGCCCCAGGGTTTGCGCGCCGGCCTGCGATACCTCGATCAGGCTCGATCGCTTCTGGAAATCATAGACCCCGAGCGGCGAGGAAAAGCGCGCGCTGCGCGAAGTCGGCAGGACATGGTTGGGGCCGGCGCAGTAGTCGCCGAGCGACTCCGAGGTGTAGTGGCCAACGAAGATCGCGCCAGCGTGGCGGATCTTGTCCACCAGCGCCGAAGGATCGCTGACCGCCAGTTCCAGGTGCTCCGGCGCAATGCGATTTGCCAGCATGCAGGCCTCGTCGAGATCGGCGACCAGGATCAGCGCACCGCGGCCCTTGAGCGAGGCGGCAATCACCTCGCGGCGCGGCATGGTCGGCAGCAGCCGGTCTATGCTGGCCGCGACGCGATCGATGAATCCGGCATCGGGACTCAACAAGATCGCCTGCGCCAGTTCATCGTGCTCGGCCTGGGCGAACAGGTCGATCGCGACCCAGTCCGGATTGGCCGAAGCATCGGCGATGATCAGCACCTCCGAGGGCCCGGCCACCATGTCGATGCCGACGGTGCCGAACACGCGGCGCTTGGCTGCGGCGACATAGGCGTTGCCGGGACCGACGATCTTGTCCACTTGCGGGATGGTCTGCGTGCCGTAGGCCAGTGCCGCCACGGCCTGGGCGCCGCCCAGCGTGAAGACGCGGTCGACTCCGGCAAGGCAGGCGGCGGCCAGCACCAGCGCATTCTTCTCGCCGCGCGGCGTGGGCACCACCATGATCAACTCGCCGACACCCGCGACCTTGGCCGGCAGCGCATTCATCAGTACCGAGCTCGGGTAGGCCGCCTTGCCGCCCGGCACGTAGAGCCCCACCCGGTCCAATGCCGTGATCTTCTGCCCCAGGCGCGTGCCGTCGGCTTCGGTGAAGCTCCAGGATTCGAGCTTCTGCCGCTCGTGATAGGAAGTTACCCGCTGCGCCGCTGCTTCAAGCGCGGAACGCTGCGCCGGGGGCAGGCGATCGAGCGCCTGGCGCAACTGGCTGCGCGGCAGTTCCAGCTCGGCCATGGTGGCAACATCGAGCTGGTCGAAGCGGCGCGTGTAGTCGAGCACCGCGTCATCGCCCTCGCTGCGCACCCGCTTGAGGATTGCGGCGACCGTCTGCTCGATGGCATCGTCGGTCGTGTGGTCGAAATGCAACAGCTCGTCGAGCGTCGCGGCAAAACCGGAGTCGGCGCTGGTAAGACGGCGAATCATCGCGCCTCCGCCGGGCCGCCCCAAGGAGGCGCCTCGTCGAATTTCCGGAGCAAGCATTGCTTGCGAACCGTGGTCACCCCCTTCTTTGGGAAGGGGGTTGGGGGGAAGGCCCTCATTTGATCGCCCCTTCGATCGCGGCGATCACGGGCTGCAGCAGGTCGCGCTTGACCTTGAGCGCCGCCTGGTTGACCACCAGCCGCGAGGAAATACTCATGATCTGCTCGACCTCGACCAGATTGTTGGCCTTCAGCGTGGCGCCGGAGGACACCAGATCGACGATCGCTTCGGCCAGCCCCGCCAGCGGCGCCAGTTCCATCGAACCATAGAGCTTGATCAGATCGACATGCACGCCCTTGGCGGCGAAATGCTCGCGTGCGACGGCGATGTACTTGGTCGCAATGCGCAGCCGCGCACCGCGCCGCACCGCAGCGGCGTAATCGAAACCGGCCGGCGCCGCGACGCACATGCGGCATTTGGCGATGTTGAGGTCCAGCGGCTGGTAGAGCCCGGCCCCGCCATGCTCCAGCAGCACATCCTTGCCCGCGATGCCCAGATCGGCCGCGCCGTACTGCACATAGGTCGGCACATCCGAGGCGCGCACGATGACCACGCGCACGTCAGCGCGATTGGTGCCGATGATCAGCTTGCGCGACTTTTCCGGATCCTCGGCCGGCACGATGCCTGCCGCGGCCAGCAGCGGCAAGGTTTCCTCGAAGATGCGGCCCTTGGAGAGGGCAATGGTAATTCCACTCATGCGGCTATTTTACCCGGCGAATGTTGGCGCCCAAAGTGGCCAGCTTTTGTTCCAGCCCTTCATAGCCGCGGTCGAGATGATAGATGCGCTCGATCAAGGTTTCGCCCTGCGCCACCAGGCCGGCGATGACCAGGCTGGCCGAGGCGCGCAGGTCGGTGGCCATCACCGTCGCGCCATCGAGTTTGGGAACTCCCTTGACGAAGGCGGTATTGCCGTCGATCTTGATGTCGGCGCCGAGACGGATCAGTTCCACGGCATGCATGAAGCGGTTCTCGAATATGGTCTCGCGCATCACGGCGGTGCCTTCGGCCACGGCGTTGATGGCCATGAACTGGGCCTGCATGTCGGTCGGAAAGGCCGGATAGGGCGCGGTGCGGATGCTCACTGCCGTCAAGCGCCGCGGTGCCTTGAGGCGGATCGCATCGCGCTCGGCGACGATTTCGCAACCGGTATCCATCAGCTTGTCGATCACGGCATCGAGCGAGGTGGCCGAGGCGCCGGTCAGGCGTATCTCGCCACCCGTGGCGGCGGCGGCGCACAGATAAGTGCCGGTCTCGATGCGGTCCGGCATGATGCGATGGGTCGCCCCGTGCAAGGCAGCAACGCCCTGGATGCGGATCACGTCGCCGCCGGCGCCGGAAATCCGCGCGCCCATGGCGATCAGGCAGTTCGCCAGGTCCACCACCTCCGGCTCGCGCGCCGCGTTTTCGATCACGGTCTCGCCCTCGGCCAGGCAGGCGGCCATCATCAAGTTCTCGGTGCCGGTCACGGTGACCATGTCGGTGAACAGCCGGGCACCCTTCAGGCGGGTGGCGCGCGCATGCACATAGCCGTGTTCCACTGCAATCTCGGCGCCCATCGCGGTGAGGCCCTTGATGTGCTGATCCACTGGCCGCGCACCGATCGCGCAGCCGCCGGGCAGCGAAACCTTTGCCTCGCCCGTGCGCGCGACCAGTGGCCCCAGCACCAGGATCGAGGCACGCATGGTTTTCACCATTTCGTAGGGCGCGACGGCGTTGTCCAGGCCCGACGCGTCCAGCGTCACCGTGTCGCCAGCACCAACTCTTGCCGCTTCGCGCGTCACCTTGACGCCCATCTGCGCCAGCAACTTCAACATCGTGCCGATGTCGTTCAGATGCGGCACATTGGTGAAGGTCACCGGGTCACGGGTCAGCAGCGCCGCGCACAGCAGCGGCAGGGCCGCATTCTTCGCGCCGGAAATGGCCACTTCTCCCGAGAGCGGAATGCCTCCCGCGATCAGCAGTTTATCCATTGGCTTTCCATTCCTCGGGGGTCAGGGTCTGCATCGACAGGGCATGCAGTTCGCCCGAATCGAAGCGCGCCTTGAGAATCGCGTTGACGCGCTGCTGGCGTTTGACGCGGTTCAAGCCGGCAAACTCGCCGCTGACGATGACGGCGGCAAAATGATGTCCGTCGCCGTCGACGGCAATGTGCTCGCAGGGCAGACCGGCGGCAATCCAGGTTTCGATTTGTTTGGGGTCGAGCATGATGGTGACTCCTCAGGCGCGCAGCTTGTAGCCGCGCTTCAGCAGATTCAGGGTAAATACGGTCAGCAGCGCCAGGCAACTGCCGACCACGGCGAGGCTCAGCCACGGCGAAGCGTCGGAGACGCCGAAGAAGCCGTGGCGAAAGCCGTCGATCATGTAGAACACAGGGTTCCAGTGCGATACCTGCTGCCAGAACGGCGGCAACGAATGAACAGAGTAAAACACACCGGACAGGAAGGTGAGCGGCATGATCAGAAAGTTCTGGAAAGCGGCGAGCTGATCGAACTTGTCGGCCCAGATGCCGGCGATCACGCCGAGGCTGCCGAGGATCGCGCCGCCCATCAGGGCAAAGACCAGAATCCACCAGGGTTCGACAAAGTCCAGCGGCGCGAACCAGAAGGTGGCCAGCAGCACGCCCGCTCCGACCACCAGGCCGCGCACCACGGAAGCCAGGACATAGGCCAGGTAGAACTCCAGATAGGAGATCGGCGGCAACAGGACGAAAACAATGTTTCCCGTTACCTTGGACTGGATCAGCGACGACGAGGAATTGGCAAAGGCGTTCTGCAGCACCGACATCATGACCAGCCCGGGGATCAGGAAGGCGGTATAGATGACGCCATGCACCTGCACATGTCCTGCCAGCACATGGGAAAAAATCAGCAGGTAGAGCAGTGCCGTGAGTACCGGCGCGCCGACGGTCTGCGAGGCGACCTTCCAAAAGCGCAGCACTTCCTTGTAGAACAGGGTGGAAAAACCGTGGCCCATCTCAGCTCACCTGCCCTTCGTGCTGCCCCTGCATGACGCGGACGAAGACTTCTTCGAGATCGGGTTTGCCGATTTCGAGATCGTCGATCCTGCAGCCCGCCGCGCGTATCTTCGCCAGCATCGGCTCGACCTGGTCGAAGGCGTCGAAGGGCAAGGACCACCAGCCGCCATTTTGTGCGGCGTCAGCGGCAAGTTCGGCCGGCATCGCACCGTCCGTGCGCAAGCGCAGGCAGTGCGTGGAAAAGCGGCGCAACAGCTGCGCCGTGGTGTCGAGGGCGACGACGCGGCCGGCCTTCAGCATGGCGATGCGATTGCACAGGTTTTCGGCCTCTTCGAGATAATGCGTGGTCAGAACGATGGTATGGCCGGCCTCGTTCAGCCGCCTGATGAAAGCCCACAAGGTCTGCCGCAGTTCGACGTCGACACCCGCCGTCGGCTCGTCCAGCACTATGACCGGCGGCCGATGCACCAGGGCCTGGGCGACCAGCACGCGCCGCTTCATGCCGCCGGACAGCATGCGCATGTTGGCATTGGCCTTGGACGTCAGTCCCAGATTTTCGAGTATCTCGTCGATCCACTCGTCGTTGTCGCGTATGCCGAAGTACCCGGACTGGATCTTCAGCGACTCCCGGACCGTAAAGAACGGATCGAAGACCAGCTCCTGAGGCACCACCCCGAGCAGGCGTCGGGCGGCACGATAGTCCAGTTGCACGTCGTGACCCATCACGTTCAGGCTGCCGCTATCGGCACGTACCAGCCCGGCCAGAGCCGAGATCAGCGTGGTCTTGCCCGCGCCATTGGGGCCCAGCAGGCCAAAAAACTCTCCGCGCTGAACCTCAAGGTCGACCTGGTCAAGCGCCCGGACGCTGCCAAAGCATTTGGAGACCTGTGTGATGCGGATTGCGGCGGACATTACGCGAGACCAAGCCGAAGGCTGAGGTCGGAGCTCTCAGTGCTGCGGCAGAAGGTCGGCAACGTCGTAGACGGCAGCGAGACTCAGCAGGCTCTGGGGCGGATTCAGGAGACTCAAGGACTTTCCGGCGGCTTTGGCGGCACGCATCCAGGCAAACACCACCGCCAGGCAGGACGAATCCATTTCCGTGACCGCAGCGAGATCGAACACCGAAGCATCGGACGCAATTGCCGCCTCGCCTTCGGCAAGCAAAGCGGTGGCGCCCGGCAGGGTCATCGGGCCCGACACTACGACGCGATCGCCGGAGATCTGGATCATTTCTTTACCGACGTCGCCTCGCCCGACTTGTTCTTGGCCTGCAGGGATTTGATCAGGCCGTCGATGCCGGTCTTGCCTACTTCGGTGGCAAAGGATTCGCGGTAATTGGTGACCAGGCTGACGCCCCCGACTTCGATGTCGTAGACCTTCCAGCCATTGCCTTGCTTTTCAAGGAAGTAATCCAGTTCGATGTTCTTGCCCGCACCAGCCTGCTTGATTTCCGTGCGCACGCGGACATCGGTCTCGCCGGGCTTGAGCGTGAAAGGCTTGTAGTTGATGGTCTGGTTCTTGTATTCGGTCAGGGCTTTGGAATAAGTCCGCACCATCAGCAGGCGGAACTCATTGGTCAGGACTTGTTGCTGCGCCGCGTTCGCCTGGCGCCAGTTGCGGGCCACGGCAAGTTGCGTCATGCGCGTGAAATTGAAATGCGGCAGCACCTTGGCTTCCACCAGATCGATCGCCTTCTTGGTGTTGCCGGACTGGATATCCTTGTCCTTGCGGACGATGTCGAGCACCTCTTCCGACACCGTCTTGATCAGGGCATCGGGAGCGATATCCTGGGCCATTGCGGTCGCTGCGATCAGCAAGCCGCTGAAGAATGCAAATAGGGATTTCATCGGAATTTCCTGTGATTATCTGGGACCGGGGCGACAAGCCCTGCAGCGGTAACTATTTCGCTTCTGTCGCGTCCATGCGCGCAGCCAATACCGCCGGCACCGGCTGCCCGGGAACAGCCTCGGCCCGCGGCTCCGGGGTTCCCGCCTGCGCTGTCAGCGGAAGATCCGCCGGATCCGCACTCGCCTCGCGCTCGCGCGGCGGATTGCCATCATGGATCAGGTTGCGGCGACGCTGCAGATAGGCATCGCGCATGTAGGAATACTTGTCCAGCGCCGCTTCGTCGACGACCTTGTCGGCCGGCAGCAGGTTGGCCCGGTCATTCACCAGACGCACAACCAGCGCCAGATCGCGAACTCGTGCCGGTTCGTGATTCGCCACCGGATCGGCCGCCACATCGAGCACCAGCCCCACAGTGTCACGCGCAGTGCGCGGTCCGAATACCGGAATCACCACATAGGCGCCATTGCCTACGCCCCACCGGCCGAAAGTCTGCCCGAAGTCCTCGTCGTGCTTTTCCAGGCCCGCATCGGACGCAAAATCGATCACCCCAAGCAAGCCGATCGTGGTGTTGATCACGACCCGGCCCAGATCGCTGACCGCTTCCGGCACCTTGCCCTGCAGCAGGTTATTCACACCGATGAAAACGTCTTCGATATTGCTGAAAAAATTCGTCACGCCAGTCCGCACCGGCGAGGGCAACACGGCCTCGTAACCCGTAGCGACCGGTTTGATGATGGCCGAATCGAGCCCTTCATTGAAGGCAAACATGGCGCGATTGAAGCCCTCGATCGGATCCTTCGGATTTCCCGAACTCGCGCAGCCGGACAACAGGCTGGCTGCGACCAGAGCCACGGCGACGGATTTGATGCCGACAGGCTGCGTTGTTTTCATTTTTTCAGTCACCTGTGTACTACTTGTTGTTGCCGCCGTCCTCGGCAGCCTTGTTGAACATAAACTGGCTGATCAGTTTCTCCAGTACCACGGCCGACTGGGTCTTCTTTATCGTGTCGCCCGCCTTCAGCATCGCCGTATCGCCGCCCACTTCGAATCCGATGTATTGCTCGCCCAGCAAACCCGAGGTGTTGATCGTCGCGAAGGTATCGCGGGGAAACTTGTAGCGGGAGTCCACATTGATCGTCACCACCGCAAGATAGGCCTCGGGGTCAAAGCGAATCTCTGTTACGCGCCCTACCACGACGCCTGCGCTCTTCACCGCACCACGTACCTTCAGGCCACCGATGTTATCAAATTTGGCATGAATTGCATAAGTATCGCCACTATTGGACGATGCCATATTGCCCACCTTCAGAGCAAGGAATAGCAGTGCCCCCAATCCGACGGCGACGAAAAATCCGACCCAAAGGTCAAGTGTAGTACGGCTCATGTCATGTCCCTGTAAACATGAAGGCGGTGAGAATGAAGTCGGCAGCCAGAATGGCCAGCGAGGATGTTACAACGGTCCGCGTGGTCGCCCCGGACACGCCTTCGGCGGTTGGCTCGGCATCGTAGCCCTCGAATACGGCGACCCAGCTGACGATGATGCCGAAGACAAAGCTCTTGATCACGCCATTCAGGATATCTTCGCGGAAATCCACCGATGCCTGCATTTGCGACCAGAATGAGCCCTCATCGACGCCTATCAGTTGCACGCCGACCAGATAGCCACCAAAGATGCCCATCGCGGAAAACAATGCAGCCAGTAGCGGCATCGAAATCACGCCGCCCCAGAAACGCGGCGCGACGACACGGGCGATAGGATCGACCGCCATCATCTCCATCGCGGATAGCTGCTCGGTGGCCTTCATCATGCCGATTTCGGCCGTGATTGCCGAGCCGGCGCGGCTGGCGAACAGCAGCGCCGCTACTACCGGCCCCAATTCGCGCACCAGCGACAACGACACCAGGACGCCGAGCGCCTCGGTCGAACCATAGCGCTGCAGGGTGTCGTAGCCCTGCAAGCCGAGCACCATGCCGACAAACAGGCCCGAGACCAGGATGATGATCAGGCTCAATACGCCGGTGAAGTAGATTTCCCGGACCGTCAGGTGCAGCCGCCGCAGCGCGGTGCCCGAATGCAGCAGGATGGCCAGAAAGAAACGGCTGGCATAGCCGAGTCGCCAGATGCGCGACGTCACCCGCTGGCCTAACCCGCGCAGCGCCCGCGCAATTCCGTCAGCCACGGCGCACCGCGCTTTCCAGCAGTTCTTCGCCATAAGGCCGCGCCGGGTACTGGAAAGGCACCGGACCGTCGGCCTCGCCCCAGACAAACTGATGCACATAGGGAACCGTCGAGTGCTTCATCTCCTCGGCGGTACCTTCGGCAACGATCTTTCCTGCGGACACGAAATAAACGTAGTCGACAATCTTCAAGGACTCCTGCACGTCATGCGTCACGACGATGGAACTGGCACCCAGGGCATCGTTCAATTTGCGAATCAATTCGCCGACAATGGACAGCGAAATCGGATCGAGGCCGGCGAAGGGCTCGTCGTACATTATCAGCATCGGATCCAGCGCTATCGCCCGCGCCAGGGCGACCCGACGCGCCATGCCGCCGGACAGTTCGGCCGGCATCAGACTGTGGGCGCCGCGCAAACCCACCGCATGCAGCTTCATCAATACCAGATCACGAATCAGTGCCTCCGGCAGATCGGTGTGCTCGCGCATCTGGAAGGCAATGTTGTCGTAAACCGACATGTCGGTAAACAGGGCGCCAAACTGGAACAGCATCCCCATGCGCCGCCGCAAGCCGTACAAACCGGCGGCATCGAGTTCGTGCACTACCTGTCCGCCGACTTTCACGGTGCCGGACGTCGGCTTCAACTGGCCGCCGATGAGGCGCAGCGTCGTGGTTTTGCCACAGCCCGAACTTCCCATGACAGCGACCACCTTGCCGCGCGGAATCGTCATGTTGATTCCGGTCAGCACCGGCCGTTCGTCGTACGTGAAGTTCAGATCGCGGATCTCGACTAGGGATTCCTGGGACATATTCACACCGGGAACCCCGGTCATTTTCACAGCCGGCGATTCTAGCAGAATTGATTGATCCCTCAATCGACTACAGCCGGCGAAGAGCGGGGTAAACCCTGTCCAGAACCGAAATTGGCCACCCCTGGTTTCCGCTATGATGTTGAAATCTAATCGCCCCTGTTCCCCTCTTGACTGCGTCCAACGGCAAAACCGAGCTGCTGATCGTCGACGATGATCCCTTGATCGCTGACGCGCTGGGTTATTTCCTGGGTCGCGACTATCTGGTAAGTACCGCCTCGACGCGCGCTGAAGCAGTCGCTTTGTTGCGCTCCCGGAAAAAATCCCCGGCCCTGGCATTGATCGATCTCGGTCTGCCGCCGACTCCGCATCAGCCGGATGAAGGTTTTGCCCTGATTGCGGACATCCTGGCGCACGCACCGGACACTCGCATCGTGGTCCTGTCCGGCCAGAGCGACGAGCTCAACGCGCGCCATGCGCGCGCCCTGGGCGCAACTGAATTTGTGGCGAAGCCGGCCGATCCGGAATACCTGCGCAAGCTCATTCATCGGGTGTTGTCATTTAGAGACACCTCGACGGACGTGAATGACGGCCTGATCGGTGAAAGCGCGCCGCTGCAAAAATTGCGCGCCCAACTCAGGCAGTTTGCGCATTCGCCTTTTCCGGTCCTGATCGAAGGCGAATCGGGCAGCGGCAAGGAATTGGCTGCCGCGGCACTGCACCGGCTGTCCGAACGAGTCTCGAAGCCCTATCTGGCGCTCAACTGCGCCGCGATTTCGCCAAACCTGGTCGAGGCGACCCTGTTCGGTCATAGTAAGGGCGCGTTTACCGGCGCCAACGGCCCGCGCGCGGGCTATTTCGAGGATGCCTCCGACGGCACGCTGTTTCTCGATGAAATCGGAGAATTGCCCCTCGATCTGCAGCCGAAACTTCTGCGTGTGCTCGAGAACGGCGAGTTCCAGCGCATTGGCGAGACCGCAACACGACATTCATCGGCGCGCATCGTCACCGCCACCAACCGCGACCTCAAGAAGGAAGTCCGCGAGGGGCGCTTCCGCGCCGACCTCTACCACCGACTTTCTGTATTCACGGTGGCCATCCCGCCGCTGCGTGACCTCGGCGACGACGCCGTGCGTCTGCTGGAACATTTTCGCGCCGTCTACACGGCACAGGCCGATTTGCCGCCGTTCCGGCTTACCGAAGCGGCGAAGAAGCGCCTGTTGATTTACCCCTTCCCGGGCAACGTCCGCGAACTGCGCAACATCGCGATTCGCCTGACGGCCAAATGTGCCGGCAAGCAGGTCGACGTCAGCGACCTCGAAGCCGAACTCGATCTTGGCAATCACTCGCCGGCCGTCGGCTTACCACCGGTGCCGACTCCGGCAAGCCTGGCGGAACTGGTGTCGATCGCCCTCAATGACATTCAGAGCCGTCACGACTTCAATCTCGATGCGACGCTGCATCTCTGGGAGCAGGCTTATATTGAAGCTGCGCAGCAGCTCGCCCATGACAACATGAGCCAGGCAGCCCGACTGCTCGGCGTCAACCGCACCACGCTCTACAATCGCATCGACACGCTGGCCCGCGAAAACGAAGTTTCAATGAAGGCTAACGCCGGCCTTAACGGCGTTAAACGCAGTGGCCGCAACTAATAGAGCGCACTGCTTCGCAATAAGCCAAAGGATCGCCTGACCGACACGATGTATCTCGACCATTTCGGACTTAACGAACCACCCTTCCGCATTACGCCCCATACCGACTTTTTTTTCGACGGGGCCAATCGCGGTGCAACGCTCGACGCGCTGATCTACGCCATCACCCACGACGAAGGCATCGTCAAGGTCAGTGGCGAAGTCGGCAGCGGCAAGACCATGCTCTGCCGCGTGTTGATGGAACGCCTGCCGGAAAACGTCACCATCATCTACCTGGCCAATCCGTCCCTCGCCCGCGACGACATTCTCTACGCCATCGCCGACGAACTGCGTCTCGAAGTGCCCGACAACGCCCGTTCGTCGGTGGTCATGCGCGCCTTGCAGGATCACCTGATCCAATCCTTTGGCGAAGGACGGCAGGTCGTGGTGCTGATCGACGAAGCCCACGCCATGCCGGTGGAAACCCTCGAGGAAATCCGCCTGCTCTCGAATCTCGAAACGAACCGCAGCAAGCTGCTGCAACTGGTGCTGTTCGGACAGCCCGAACTGAATGACGTGCTGGCCCGTTCGGACATGCGCCAGTTGAAGGAGCGCATCACCCACAACTTCGGCCTGGAACCGCTGGTGCGCGACGACATCACCCACTACCTGGATTTCCGCATGCGCGCCGCGGGCTATCGCGGACCCAGTGTATTCTCGCCGCCGGCACTGAAATTGATTACCCAGAGCTCGCTCGGGCTCACCCGCCGCATCAACATTCTGGCCGACAAGGCCTTGCTCGCGGCCTTTTCCTCGGGAAGCCACCAGATAGGGTCGAAAGAAGTCCACGCCGCCATCCGCGACTGCGAGTTCAGCGATGCGACCTATGGCGGCAGGACGGCACGCAAAACCAGCACCACCGCGATCGTCGCCGTTCTGGTCATCGCTGTCCTGGCCGGCATCCTCTGGCTGGCGCTAACGCGCGACGACGCTCCACTGACTTCGGTCGCCGTCCCTGCGCCCCCTCTCAGCAGTCCAATCGCTATCGCCAGCCAGGCCGCCGAACCGGTCGCAGTCCCGCCAGCCGCAGCCGCAGCTGCAGCGCCGACTGGCGCGCCGCCGGTCGCAGCCCCCGCGGCAGCCCCCGCGTCACCCGCACCGCCAGTTGCAGCCAGCGCACCTCCGGCCGCGCCCTCCCCGGCAGTCGCCACGCCGCCTGCTGCAATCAGCTCGCCTCTCGTCGCCGCCGCGACACCGGCGCCACAGCCGCTGCCACCAAGCATCGGACCGCTGACCCGCGACCGGCTCGAAGCGGGACGTACCTGGCTGCAACACGTGCCGGACGATCGCTGGTTCATTCAGGTGTTTGACACGGCTGCCAGCCAGCATGGCGAGGTCGAAACCCTGCTACGCAGACTCTCACCCGACAGCGCTGAAATGAGTAATATCCATGTCTATTACTCCGACCTCAGCGGCACGCCACGCTACGGAGTCACCTACGGAGACTATTCAAGTTGGGCAGCGACGGTCGCCGCGATGCGCGGCCTGCCAAAACTCCTGCGGGCCGGCAAGCCCTACCCGCGGCAGGTTGTACGTTTGCGCTAGGGTGCGGGGTGACGGCTGAAACCGAAGGAGTCAGACCAATTAAATCATCGGGTTGCGTCGCAAATATAACGTGTTATGCTAAGTTGCAGTTACATTGACATATCTTATCGGGGATTCGTTTGCGTCCACTCGTGATTCCGCCGTTCCCTGTTGCGCTGGCCGCCGGCCTGATGCTTTCGGCATGCAGCAGTATTCAGCCGCAGCCGCCGTCCGCCGGACACATAAGCGCTGAAGCCCAAGTGGCGCCTAATCCTGACATTCCGCTGCCGGTGAGTTCGACGGTCATGCTGGCCCGTCCCAAGGCGGCCGCAAAGGCCGAGTCCTACTCGGTTTCCGTGCGCAACATCGCCGTCCAGGATCTGCTTTTCGCCCTCGCCCGCGACGCCAAAATAAATGTCGACATCCATCCCGGCATCAATGGCATCGTCACCATCAATGCCATCGACCAGACCCTGCAACAAATCCTGACGCGCGTCGCCAAGCAGGTCGATATGCGCTGGGAACTGGATGGCCCCAATCTTGTGGTGATGCAGGACTCACCCTTTCTGCGCAACTACAAGGTCGACTACGTCAACATGTCGCGCGATGTCAGCGGCACGGTTTCGATCAACACGCAAATCGCATCGACCAGCACCAGCGCCGGCGGCGGTGCCGCGAGCGGCGGCGGCGGCGGTGGCGGTGGCGGTGGCAACAATTCGAGTACCTCCGTCAAGAGTTCCGCGCAGAACAATTTCTGGCAATCCCTGGAAAAGAACCTGAAGGACATATTGCGTGAAAGCGACAAGATCCTGCCAGAAGGATCGAGCGAAACCGTCATCGAGCGTTCCGATCAGCAGGCCACCACCGGTACCGGAGCTGCCGGCGGGGCCACCTCCTCCCGGTCGGGCAACCAGAGCACCAGCCTCGCCGCCAGCCCCAATCCGGCAAGCCTGCAGCAGCAGGGCACCACCGTGGTCAAGCGCACCACTTTCCGCGAGGCCGCCTCGATTATCATCAATCCCGAAGCCGGGGTCGTGGTCGTGCGCGCGACAGCCAGGCAGCACGAGAAGGTCCAGGAATATCTCGACCTGGTGCTGATGAACGCGCGGCGCCAGGTCATTATCGAAGCCACCATCGCCGAGGTCAACCTGAGCGATCGCTATCAGCAGGGTATCAACTGGCAGAGCTTGCGCTCCCTGCGCCCGGGCGCTCCACAAGCGGGATTCTCGATCGCCCAAAACCAGACCGGTCTGCCTGTGCCGGACCCATTCGCCGCCGCGGCAGGCTCATTCACGGCGCCCACGCCATTCTCCTTCCTGCTCAATTACGTCGCACCCGGCATGGGTATCTCCTCGACACTGAGCCTGCTGGAGACCTTCGGCAAGGTCAAAGTCCTGTCCAGCCCGAAGATCAGCGTCCTCAACAACCAGACGGCGATGCTCAAGGTCGTCAATAACGTGGTCTATTTTCTGATCAAGAACGACTCGACCACCACCACGACCGGCACCACCAACAACTTCACATCCACGCCCCAGTCGGTATCGGTAGGACTGGTCATGAGCGTGACGCCGCAGATCAGCGAAAACGGCAGCATTCTGCTCAACGTGCGACCGACCATTTCGAGTCTCCAGGGTGCCGGCAAGACCGACCCGACCCCGGGTCTGGCGGTTCCCAATGTCGTTCCCGAGATCCAGACGCGCGAAATGGAATCCATGCTGCGCCTGTCGGACGGGGAAGTCGCCGTGATGGGCGGGCTCATGGAAGACCGCGTCAACTACACGTCCAACGAGATACCAGGCCTGGGCGGCCTTCCCGGCATAGGCAATTTTTTCCGTAACCGCGACGACACCAGCACCAAGACGGAACTCGTCATCTTCCTCAAACCCACCATCATTCGCGACCCCAGCATCAACGGCGACTATCGCAGTTTTGCCAACCAGCTGCCGGGCAAGGAATTCTTCGCCAACAAGCCCGGGACCAGCGAAACACCGGGAGCAGCCTCCCGATGAGCCTGTTGATGGACGCCCTGAAGAAGGCCGAACTGGCGAAGCGCCAGGGGCAGGGCGACGACGCGGGTGATTCGACGCAAGCCGAGCCTCCGGGAGAACTCTCGCTGCAACCGTACGACTCGACATTGATCGAGCCGGCGGCGAACAATCCAGCGGCGAAGAATGAGCCTTCGGCACTGCCCCCCCTGGGCAGCGACCTTGAAGAACTCGATGCGCGCTTCCTTGCCGAGGCTCAGCAAGCCGCGGCAGCCCGACTGCGTACGACACCGCCGACGCCAAGGACGGAAACGCCGACGACGCAGCCCGCCGCAGCGGAAACGCCGCCGCGCATGGCTAGCGCCGCGGACCCGCGCCGCAGACAGCCGGAACAAGGCACCCCGCAGGGCAAGGCGGCCGCGCAGAACCTGTTTGCTGCCAAGCAGGTCGACAAGCCGCCGGCGCGAAAATCCTTTGCGATCGCCGTTGGCGTGCTTACGGTCTTGTCCGTTTGCGCCATCGGCGGAAACTTCTGGTGGCAGTTGCAGCCGAAAAAGGCCCTGTTCGCCACCCCACCGCCATCTGCCGCAACCATTTCGGCGCCAGCCGCCGTGTCGCCAGCGCCAACTCTCGCAGCGGCGCCGGTCGGCGCGCCGGGTGCCGCCCAGCCTGCGACGCCGAAGCCCGACGAAGACGACGACGATGCAGCCCCGGTCGCGACGCCCAGGTCGCCGCCGACCATGCCCCGCCGTGCCGCCGCTGCGGCGCCGCCGCGCGAAGCTGAGGCCGAGGGTCCGGTACGCGTGACCAAGGCGCCGCTACAAGTCAATCCGGCACTGCTGCGCGGCTTCGATGCCTTCAACCGGGGGGAACTGGCCCTGGCGCAGCTCGAATACGAACGTGCGCAGAAAGCCGACCCGCGCAATACCGATGCCCTGCACGGCCTGGCTGCCATCGCCGTGCGCCAGGGCCGCCACGACCAGGCCGAGTTCCTCTATCAACGCATCACCGAGGCCGACCCGCAGGACACGGTGGCGCAGGCAGCGCTGATCAACCTGCGCGGACAGATCGATCCCAATGCCGCCGAAAGCCGCTTGAAGTCGCTGGCGGCGGCGCAGCCCGAACTCGCGGCGCCGCATTTTTCCCTGGGCAACCTGTATGCCCGTCATGGCCGCTGGAACGAGGCGCAACAAGCCTATTTCCGTGCCTACAGTGCCGAATCCGACAATCCCGACATCCTCTACAACCTTGCGATCAGCCTCGAACACCTGCGCCAGAACAAACTTGCCGCGCAGTACTACAACCTGGCACTGGCCGCCGCGCAAAACCGGGTGGCCGGATTCGACAAGGCCCAGGCCACGGCAAGACTGCGTATCCTCCAGCCCTGAACGGCTTGCGCGCGCCACGGGACTTGCCCTCGCAGGCAGATGCAGGATAATGATGCTCGTATGAATTCGCCAACCACCCGCCGGCCCATTGGCCAGATTCTCATCACGCAGGGCGTGATCAGCGAAGATCAACTTCGCATCGCGCTGCTGGAGCAGATGAAATCCAACCAGCCGGTCGGCAAGCTGCTGGTGTCCCTGGGATTCGTATCGGAGGCCACGCTGCGCGATGCGCTCGGCGAGTCGCTCGGCCACAAGGCCGTCGATCTCGCCAACTCGATCGTCGATCCCGACGCGCTGCGCATGGTGCCGCGCGATTTGGCCAAACGCCACCTGTTCCTCGCGCTCAGCTATTCGCAGCGCGAACAACGGCTCAAGATCGCCACCGCCGATCCCAACGACATCGTCGCGCTGGACAAGCTGCGGACGCTGATTCACCCGGAACTGGTGATAGAAACCCTGCTCGCCGGCGAATCGGAAATTGCCCGCGCCATCGACCAGTATTACGGCCATGAGCTGTCGATCGACGGCATCCTGCACGAAATCGAAACCGGCGAAATCGACTATCGCAGCCTGTCGGCCTCGCTCGACGAATACAGCCAACCGGTGGTGCGCCTGGTGGATGCCCTGCTCACCGACGCCGTCAAGCACGACGCCTCCGACGTGCACTTCGAGCCGGAAGCCAGTTTCCTGCGCATCCGCTACCGCATCGACGGCATCCTGCGCCAGATCCGCGCCCTGCATAAGACTTACTGGGCCGCCATGGCGGTGCGCATCAAGGTGATCAGCGGCATGAACATCGCCGAGACCCGTGCGCCGCAGGACGGCCGCATCTCGATCAACATCAGCGGCCGCGCCGTGGATTTCCGCGTCGCCTCGCAACCGACCATCCACGGCGAGAACATCGTCCTGCGCATCCTCGACCGGCAAAAAGGCATCGTGCCGCTCGACAAGCTGGGCCTCGACGACCATCAGATGGGCCTCATGAAGCTGATGGTGGCACGCCCGGAGGGCATTATCCTGGTCACCGGCCCGACCGGCAGCGGCAAGACCACCACGCTCTACTCGGTGCTCAACCACATCAACGAAGAGGGCGTGAACATCATGACCCTCGAAGATCCGGTCGAGTACCCAATGGCGATGATCCGCCAGACCTCGGTGGCGGAATCGGCCAAGCTCGACTTTGCCAACGGCATACGCTCGATGATGCGCCAGGATCCCGACATCATCCTGGTCGGCGAGATCCGCGACGCCGACACCGCCGAAATGGCCTTTCGCGCGGCCATGACCGGACACCAGGTGTACTCGACGCTGCATACCAACTCGGCGCTGGGCGCCATCCCGCGCCTGCTCGACATCGGCGTGCTGCCCGACATCATGGCCGGCAACATCATCGGCATCATCGCGCAGCGCCTGGTGCGTCGCCTGTGCACCCATTGCCGCAAACCCTATCCCGCCGAAGCGCACGAATGCAAGCTGATCGGCGTCGTCAGCGGCCAGCCGGCACCGATCCTGTACCGTGCCGCCGGCTGCGACCACTGCGAATACCAGGGCTACCGGGGCCGCATTGCGATCATGGAAATGCTGCGCCTGGACCACGACCTCGATGATCTGATCGCGCGCCGTGCGACCCAGCGCGAGATTCGCAGCATGGCGCTCGACAAGGGCTTCCGCCTGCTGTCGGATGACGGCCTGCGGCGCGTGCTCGACGGCACCACATCGATCGAGGAAGTCGGTCGCGTCATCGACCTGACGGAGCGGATGTAGCCGCACCGCATCACGCCCACCGACCCGATCGACCATGGCCCTCTATGCCTACAAGGCAATGAACACCCACGGCAGGATGGTGCTGGGGCGTCTCGAAGCCATCAACCTGATCGACCTCGAAATGCGCCTCAAGCGCATGGATCTCGACTTCATCAATGGCGATACGGTCAAGCAAGGCGGCCTGATGAACCGCGCCGGCATCAGCCGCCCGGAACTGATCAACTTCTGTTTCCACCTGGAACAGCTCGCGCGCGCCGGCGTGCCGCTGATCGAAAGCCTCACCGATCTGCGCGACACCATCGAAAATCCGCGCTTTCGCGAAATCATCGCCGGCATGGTCGAGAGCATCGAGGGCGGCAAGACGCTTTCGCAGGCGCTGGCCGAGCATCCGCAGACTTTCGACGAAGTCATGGTCAGCCTGATTCGTGCCGGCGAGGAGACCGGAGCCTTGCCGCAAGTGCTCAACAATCTGCTCGAATCGCTCAAATGGCAGGACGAGCTGGCGGCCCACACCAAGAAGCTGATCATGTATCCGGCTTTCCTCGGCACCGTGGTGGTCGCCATCACGCTGTTCATGATGATCTACCTGGTGCCGAAAATGGCCGGCTTCATCCGCAATATGGGCCAGGAAATGCCGATGCAGACCAGGATACTGATCGCCACCTCGGACTTCTTCGTCAACTACTGGTATGTCGTGCTCGGCCTACCGCTGATCCTTGCCGTTCTCGTCGTATTCCTGGTCAGGACCAGTCACGCGGCGCGTTACCGCTTCGACGACGTCAAGCTGCGCCTGCCCTATATCGGCGCCATCCTGCGCAAGATCATCCTGTCGCGCTTTGCGTCGGTGTTCGCCATGATGTATTCGTCGGGCATCACCATCCTCGACTCGATCAAGGCCACCGAGGACGTGGTCGGCAATCTGGTGATCAGGGAAGGCCTGGAAAAGGTCGGCGGCCTGATTGCCGAAGGCCAGAACGTGACCGTGGCCTTCCAGAATGCCGCGATCTTCCCGCCGCTGGTGCTGCGCATGCTGCGCGTCGGCGAGAACACCGGCGCGCTCGATACGGCGCTGACCAATGTCAGCTATTTCTACAATCGCGATGTACGCGAATCGATCGAGAAGGTCCAGTCCATGATCGAACCGGTCATGACCGTGACCATCGGACTGATCCTCGGCTGGATCATGATGGCCGTACTGGGCCCGATCTACGACATCATCACCAAGATGAAGACCTGATGGCAGCCAAGCGCATTCTCCTGCTGGACGGCCCCCTGCTCACGGCACACTACTGGAGCGCCGGTCGCATCAAGGTCGAGGGCGAATTCAGCCACGAACCGGTGGGTCTCGAAGCGCTCGCCACCTATCTGCAGAAACATCGTTCCAGCCTTTTCTACCTGCTGGCCGATATCGCCGAGGAAGGCTTCCAGCTGGAGGATCTGCCCTATGTCCAGGGCGGCGACCGCAACGCGCTGCTGCAGCGGCGTCTGAGCCAGTATTACTACAACACACCCTTGTCCACAGCCATCTCGCTGGGCCGCGCAACCAGCGGCCGGCGCGATGAAAAGCTGTTGTTCGCCGCCCTCACCCGCATCGACACCTTCGCGCCCTGGCTCGACACGCTGCGGGAAACCGAGGCCATACTTGCCGGGGTGTATTCGATGCCGTTGGTGCTGGCCGGATGCGGTCCGCAAATGGTGGGTGAAAGTGGCCCGGTGCTGTTCATCAGTGTGACCAGCGGCGGCGTACGGCAAACTTTTTTCGATCAGGGCAAGCTGCATTTTTCGCGCTTGTCGCAACTCGCCACCCGCAACCTCGACGAAATCGGCCGCACCTGCGCCACCGACTCGGCCAAGATATTCCAGTACCTCGTCGCCCAGCGCCAGGTTCCGCGCGGCGTCGCCTTGCGTACCGTGGTGCTTGCCAGCACTGCACAGACTGCGGTCCTGCAGGATTTCTGCCGCAACAGCGGCGAGCTGAATTTCGAATTCGTCGACATTGCCGCCGCAGCGCGCCAGGTGGGACTCAAGGAAGTCCCGGTCGATAGCAATGCCGACCATTTGTTCATGCATTGCCTGGCGACCAAGACGCCCGCCCAGCAATTCGCTCCCGCCAACGAAAGGCGCTTCTACAAGCTGTGGCGGATACGTTCCGCACTTACCAGCGCAGCGTGGACAGTTCTTGCCGGCTGCCTGCTGTTTTCCGGCAAGACCGGCCTCAACATTTACGAACTGCGCGAACAGACCGCAGCCACCCAGGCCATCGCGGCTACCGACGTCCAGCGCTACAACACGATTCTCGAAGGGCTGCCGAAAATCGACCTGACGCCGGACAAGCTGCGCGCGCTGATCGGGCGCTTCGAAGCGCTGCAGAGGCGCACGCCGGCCCTGGAACCGCTGCTGATGCATTTGAGTCTGGTCCTCAACGACAGCCCGCGCATTGAACTGACCCGCCTCACTTGGAGGATCGTCGATCAGCTCGATACCGGCGGCAAATCGGCGGCGGAGCCGAAGCCGGCAGGCGTCGCGGCGCCGGCCGCAACAGGAGGCTGGGTCACCCTCGAGATCCAGGCCCAGCTTCCGCTCGGCCTGGTCACCGATCAAAGGGCCCAGATCGACCTGATCGAAAACTTCGCCGCCCGACTGCGCGGCCCCCAGACCGATGTCAGGATCATCAGCCGGCCCTTCGACATCGAATCCGACAAGCCGCTCAGGAGCGCCGGCGAGATTGGCGAACTGCAGGCCGCCGATGTGCCGAAATTCGCGCTGCGCATCGCGCGCCTGATGTGAGACCCGCGGTGACGAACAGGGTGAATCAGGCATGAAGCTCGACACCAAGGATTTCAAGCGCCTGCAATGGGCCATCGCCTTCCTGATCGCCATGGCCCTCGCCGGCGGCGCTGCGGTATGGACCACCCAGCAGTTGAAGAAAAACAGCGAAAGGGCATTCAAGCAAGCCTCGGCCGCACGCGTCGACATCCAGGGCAAGCTCGCCCGGGCACGCGAGGAACAGGCGGAGCTGCGCGACAAGATAGTGCGCTTCCAGGCGCTCCAGCGCCGCGGCTATATTGGTCCGGAACAACGCCTGGACTGGATCGAGGCGATCGCCCGGATCAAGGCCGCGCGTCGCATCTTCAAGCTGGAATTCGACTTCGCGCCACAACGGCCCGTGGATGGCGGCATACTGCCCGGCGGGGCAGCCGCAGGAGGTTACGAAATCATGTCCAGCCAGATGCGCCTGCAGATACAGTTGCTGCACGAGGTTGAGCTACTGGATTTTCTCGCGGAACTGCGCGGCGCGGTAAAGGCTCTAATAAACGTTCGGAGCTGCACCATGGAGCGGATTGCACCGGGCAGTGCCGGGCGCGGCAGCAATGCCCAGCTCAGGGCCGAATGCACACTCGAATGGATTACCTTCAGGGAAGGCAAATGAGATTTTCATCGCGCCTGAGCGTGGGCGGTCTGCTCCTGCTGACGGCGGCGCATGGCGTCGGAGCCCAGGAGTTGGGGCGCCTGTTCTTCACGCCCGAGCGACGCGCCGCACTGGAACGTCAGCGCACCTTCAACATCCAGGAAGCGCAAACCCTGCAGGGCACCACGATGAGCCTGGACGGTGTGGTCTATCGATCCAGCGGCAAGAACACCGTCTGGATCAACCGCACGGCGCAGACCGAAGGTGAAAGTGCGCGCACCGGCGTCAGCGCCGTGGTGTCGCCCAAGACACCGGGCAGCGCCCTGCTGGCACCGGGTGACGAAACGCCGGCGCAGCTCAATGTCGGTGAAGCCATCAACCGGGCCACCGGCGAGCGCAATACGCGGCTCGGCGGCGGCGTGGTGCTTACGCCGGCCAAGCGCGGGCGCTGAACCATGCGCAGTTCGCGCCGCTCCCTGCCGCGCCGCGCCGGCGCGCAAGGATTCGCGCTGATGGCCCTGCTGATCCTGCTGACCATGGGCGGCCTGTATTTCTTCATCAGCAACCTGACGCCGGGCGCGGTCGAGGCGCGACGCAACGAGCAGACCGACGATGCGCTGAGCCAGGCCCGCGATGCCATGCTCGGCTATGCCCTGCGCTACCGCGAAGCCAACCCGGACAGCGGTACCAAGGAATTCAAGCAGGTCTACGGCTACCTGCCGATGCCGGATCTGGGTACTTCGCGCAACAACAATAGCAGTTGCACCACGGAAGGCTGCGAGGCCGCCAACTTTTCCGGCAACGCCGTCGGCGTTACTGTCATCGGGCGTTTTCCCTGGCGCTCGCTGGGAGTTGCTGCGCTACGTGACGGTCACGGCGAATGTCTCTGGTACGTGGTTTCGGGCGGGCATCAGCGCATCCAGCAGTCCAGCCCGATGAATTGGGACACGTTGGCGCACCTCGACCTGAAGATCGCCAACGGCAGCTCTGCGCTGGCAGCCCTGCTGACCGACGCGCAGGCGCACGAGCGCCCGGTCGCCATCATCTATTCTGCCGGCGCGACTCTTTCGGGACAGGATCGTGGGAAATCCGCCGACGACAATGTGGACACTTGCGGCGGCAACTACTCGGTCATGAATTATCTCGATCCATCGGTCGCCACCACGCTCGGCACGGTGAGCAATTACTTCGACGGTGCAACCAACCAGGCCAGCCAGACGACCTCGGCCGAGGCGCCCAAGGCGATGCTCGCCGTGCAAGTCCAGAAGCGCAGCGACAGCACGCTGTGGTCAGGGAAAAACTGCCCGTCATCCGACTCGACGAGTTGCGAGACCGTGGTGAACGACCAGGGATTAAGCCTGACCGGCGATCTGATCTTCTCCCGGCTGCGCAAGCGCGCGGCATTTCGCGGCGACATCAACGCCATGCTGGACCGCATGGTGCCCTGCCTGCGCGACGCCATCGCATCGGGAAGTCTGCCATCCCTGCTCGACCCCAGTGCCACCCACGCCGAAAAACGGGTCGGGCGGATTCCCGACAGCAGTTGTTACGACACCGACCAGGACCCGAAAGGCTATTACCCACACTTCCAGGACCAGGTTTTTGTCGCCGACTGCAGCGGCAACTGCAATGTCACGGTCGATAACGCGCTCGATACCTGTCGCGGCGCGCTGTTGTTTTCCGGTCAACGGCAGACGGATCAAACGCGGGCCACCGCGACCCAAAGAAACGCCCCGGCTAACTATCTGGAGGGCGTCAACCTCACCAGTTTCACCACGCAGGGCGAAATCAGCTTCTCCGGCCCCAGTCGTTTCGACGCGGTCTCCGCCAGTCAGACCGCAAGCCAGGACATCGTGCGCTGCATTCCCGGCACCGCCAGTTTCACCGCCGTCGCGTCCCCGGTACTGGCCAGCCTGGGCTACAGCCAGCTCGCCAGCTACGACGCCGCAAGCCGTACCCTGACGCTGGGCGCCCTCGGCGTGCGCTCCAATCTGTTCGTGAATCCGGCGCCCGCCTATGCGCTGTTCGGCTGCGCCTGGACTCCGGAAACCCGGACCACCGGCAGCGGCCTGCGCAGCTATTTCCGCGCAAAAGTCGATGACCGCGGCGACGGCTTCGTCTTCGCCATGATCGACGGCGACCGCAATTCGGCCAGTGTTTGCGGCGCGGCAAGGCAGCATCTGGGCTATTCCGGCAGCAACGATCCGGACCAGACCACCAACGGCAACGAAACCACCGCCATTGCCCATCCCAAGATCGGCATCGAGTTCGATCGCACGCGGGGCAGCGGTTTCAGTACGTCGGGCAACCCGCTCTCCGCCGGACGCAACGATCCCGACTACACGCCGCCCAACGCCAACGACGCCCACATCGGCATCGCCTATTGGGGCACCGAATCCGCAATTCCCGCCACCGATACCATTGGCATAGCCACGGCATGCAATTCGTCAAGCCAGTGTCCCTGGACCGGCTCCTGCGGTTTTCTCGCCAGCGGCTTCCCGAACGGCAACTGCCCCGCGATGCGCTATTGCGCCGCCGACAATTTCTGCTACCTGGCGCCGGAATTCGACGACAACGCCCACGCCCGGCCTGCCACCGCCGATCCGACGGCGCCCACCAACCCGGCCGCCGTCAGTCCCTTCCCGTCCCCGCCGCCTTATCCGCCTTATGCGCTGGCACCGCTCGACCGCCTCGGCAGCACCACCACCAGCCAGCGCGATTTCCACGTCCGCGTCGAACTGGCGCGTGCCCGCACGCCGGAAATCCGCGAAGTCCGCCTCGTTACCACCGACGACAGCCTTGCCTTGAGCGGCCTGCCGACGCTGGACGGCGTCAACGTGGCGGCGGGTGACCGCATTCTCGTCGCCCGCAGCGGCAAGCCCTGGCTCAACGGCGTGTATGCCGCGGCGGCCGGCGAGTGGACCCGCCACACGCTGGAAGACGAGGCGCGCGAACTATTCACCGGCAACATGTGGATCGTGCGCCAGGAGCTCAAGGACGACGGCATCACCGCCTATCCCTACCGCAATACCGTGTGGCGCGTCAGTTCGAGCTTCACCAGCGACGGCGAACTGGCGCTCTCCCCGGCGCGCCTGGGTGAGGCGGTGCGCGCAGTCGCCAGCAGCAACATTCCGCTGGCCAACCTGCCGGTGGTCGACGGCGTAACCCTGGTCAATGGCGACCGCGTACTGGTCGCCGGACAGAACGACAGTGCGAAAAACGGCGTGTATGTCGCAGGTTCCGGAAGCTGGGACCGCGCCTCCGCCGAAAGCGCCCTGTCCGGCCTCGGACACGGCGTTGCCTGGCAGGTCAGCGCGGGAACGGGCAACAAGGATGCGCTGTGGGTCGCGCTGAACGATCCCGGCCTGACGCTGGGCAGCGCCGCGCTGGTGTTCAGACGCATGGATGTCACCATCGCCAAACTGCACGATCCGGTACAGGCCGTCGCCACCGCCAACATCGCGCTGTCCGGACTGCAGACCATCGACGGCGTCGCGCTGGGCATCAACGACCGCGTGCTGGTCACCGCTCAGAGCGACCCGGCGCGCAACGGCATCTATGCCGCAGGCCTATTTTCCTGGTCGCGCGCGACGACCGAAAACACCGCCGCCAAGCTCGCTGCCGCCACCCCCTGGGTGGTCAACAACGGAACCATCCACAGGAATTCGGTTTGGATACTCGCGGCCAGCGACGAAATCACGCCCGACGTCAGCCCGCTCACCTTCAAGCTGGACAGCGCGCCGTATGGCCTGCTGTCGGTGGTGACCAGCCGCGCCTGGGTGATCCCGGAAGGGGCCAGCGACGCGAACTGGCTGCTGCAGCTGAAAGCCATCAGCCGCTCCATGTCGAGCCAGACCGATGCCGCGGTGGTCCGCCTCGACCTCTGCGGTGCGGGCGATTCCTGCACCACAGGGACCTGCGGCGGCACCGAGGCCGACGGCAACAAGTACTGCTACACCGGGATCAAGCAACTGCCGACCAACACCGTCACGGTGCTGCACGACACGGCGATGATCCACGACATTCCCCAGGGTGCCTGCGATGCGAGCAAGCGTTGCAGCGGACCGGCCCTGCTCAAGCACAGCAGCTGCGGCAGCGGCGGCAGTTGCCCCAGCGGCCAGGTCTGCGGCGCCGACAACTCCTGCTACGATGCGCTCCACCGCTGCGGTTCGGACAATATCTGCTACGGCGAATCCCTGCGCACCATGCGCCTGGGCTTCACCAACGGACAGGGAACCCAGGACCAGGTCGTCAACATTACGGATTTCGCCAGCACATGGCTGCCATGATTCCCGCCGTCGCACCAGCACCAACTTTCGCCCAGCGCGGCTTCACGCTGATCGAACTCGCGATCGTGCTGTTCATCGTCGCGCTGCTGCTGGGTGGCATGCTACTGCCGCTGTCGGCGCAGCAGGACATCCGGGCGCGCCAGGAAACCGACAAGCTGCTCGCCGAAACGCGCGACGCCCTGCTCGGCTATGTGGTGGTGAACGGTCGCCTGCCCTGCCCCGATACCGATGCCGACGGCGCCGAGAACGGTTCGTCGGGCGCCTGCACCGCGCAGGAAGGCGACTTCCCCTACCAGACCGTCGGCACCACGCAAGCCGACGGTTGGGGTTACCGCCTGCGCTATCGCGTCTCGTCGGCATTCTCCGGCACCATCGCCCTGACCAGCGCGGGCGACGTCTCGGTCATTACCCGCGGCGACGATCCGACCACCGGCGGCAGCACCGAAGCAAAAAAGGAAAACGCGCTCGCCACCGCGCCGGCCGTGATTCTTTCCGTCGGCAAGAACGGCTACGGCGGCACACCGCGCGGCGGGGGCACGGTCAGCTCACCCACCGCGGGGACGGACGAAGCGCTGAACAACAGCGGCGCCAAGAAAGTCTCCCGTTCGCCGATGCCGATCACGTCGGGTTGTGCCGACAATGAAGTCGAAGGAACGCCGCTTTGCGAATTCGACGATCAGTTGGTCTGGCTCTCCGCCAACACGATTTTCAATCGCCTGGTCGCCGCCGGCAAGCTCTGAAAGTTGGCGTTGGCGACACGGTGACTCGCCTCAGGCAAAACCCTGCGGATTCCGGCTTTGCCAGTTCCACGAATCGCGGCACATGTCTTCCAGCGTCCGGCGCGCGGTCCAGCCCAGGCGCTGCCGGGCCAGTAAGGGATCGCCCCAGTAGGCGGCAACATCTCCCGCCCGGCGCGCCACGATGCGGTAGGGAATCGCCCGCCCGCTGGCCTGCTCGAAGCTCCGCACCAGGTCCAGCACGCTGTAGCCCTGGCCGGTGCCGAGGTTCGCCGTCAGCACTTCGCGCGGGTCGCGCAGGGCCCAGTCCAGCGCCGCCCGGTGGCCATCCGCCAGATCCATGACATGAATGTAGTCGCGCACGCCCGAACCGTCCGGCGTCGGGTAGTCGCCGCCGAAAACCTGGAGTTGTGGCCGGCGGCCGACCGCGACCTGGGTGACGAAGGGCATCAGATTGTTGGGAACGCCGTTAGGATCCTCGCCGATCAGGCCGGAGGGATGCGCGCCGACCGGATTGAAATAACGCAGCAAGGCGACCGACCAGCCGGGTGCGGCGAGCTGCAGGTCGCGCAGGATTTCCTCGACCATCAGCTTGGTGCGGCCATAGACGTTGGCCGGCCGCAGCGCGGCCGATTCGGGAATCGGGCTGGCGTCCGGCTCGCCATAGACGCAGGCCGACGAGCTGAAGACGATGCGCCTGACTTCGGCCTGCTGCATCGCTTCGAGCAGCACCAGGCTGCCGCCAACGTTGTTGTCGTAGTAGCGCAGCGGCTCGGCCGCCGATTCGCCGACCGCCTTCAGTCCGGCGAAGTGGATCACGGCATCGATCGAGTACTGGTCGAACAGGCCGTCCAGGTCGGTGCGCGAACGGACATCGCCTTGCACGCAAGGCACCGGCCGGCCGACGATCGCCGCCAACCGCTCTACCGCCAGCGGCTTGCTGTTGCAGAAGTTGTCGAACAGCACCACGTCGTGGCCCGTCTCGATCAGCACCGCGGCGGTGTGCAGCGCGATGTAACCCGCACCGCCTGTCAGCAGAATCATCTGTGCCTTCCCCCCAATGAATCGCGGCAATTCTAGCCGCGCTTATGGCCGCCATCACAAATCCTGAATCCGCCGCGCCGCGCCGCCGGTAAAATCTTCCCATTTACTTTCGGGAGTACGCCGTGTCCAAGACGTTCAGGATCGCCCCCAGCATTCTTTCCGCCAACTTCGCCAAGCTCGGCGAGGAAGTCGACAACGTGCTCGCCGCGGGCGCCGACATCGTCCATTTCGACGTCATGGACAACCATTACGTGCCGAACCTGACGATCGGTCCGCTGGTCTGCGAAGCGCTGAAGAAACACGGCGTCACGGCGCCGATCGACGTGCACCTGATGGTCAAGCCGGTGGACCGCATCATCCCCGATTTCGCCAAGGCCGGCGCCACTTACATCACCTTCCACCCGGAAGCTTCGGAACATATCGACCGCACCATCGGCCTGATCCGCGAATGCGGCTGCAAGCCGGGCCTGGTGTTCAACCCGGCGACGCCGCTCGACGTGCTCGAATACACGCTGGACAAGCTCGACATGGTGCTGCTGATGTCGGTGAACCCCGGTTTCGGCGGCCAGAAGTTCATACCCTACGTGCTCGACAAGGCACGCAAGGTACGCCAGATGATCGATGCACGCGGCCTGAACGTCAGCCTCGAAATCGACGGCGGCGTCGGCCCGGCGAACATCCGCGAAGTCGCGCAAGCCGGAGTCGATACCTTTGTCGCCGGCTCCGCCGTATTCGGCGCCGGCCGCGATGCCGACCCGCACCGTTACGACACCGTGATCGCCGCGCTGCGCGCCGAACTGGAAAAGGCCTGAAGCGGGTCGCAAGCGCTCAGAGCGCGCCTTCCAGTTTCAGCAGGAACTTCTTGCTCTCGATGCCGCCGGCGTAGCCGGCCATGCTGCCGTCGGCGCCGATCACGCGATGGCAGGGCAGGACGATGCCTATCGGGTTTCTGCCATTCGCCGCGCCGACTGCCCGCGCCGCATTCGGCCGGCCGATCGCGCAAGCCTGCTGGCGATAACTGCGCGTCTCGCCGAACGGAATCGCGGCAAGAAATGCCCAGGCCTGCTGCTGGAATGCCGTGCCCTGCGCCGCCAGCGCAACGCCGAAGCGGTGCAGGCGGCCGGCGAAATAATCGTCCAGCTCGCGCCGCAACTGGTTCAGCACCGCATCGTGCGGCCCGGGCACCCAAGCGGGCCGGATTTCCGGCAAGTATTTTCCGGCGCGCAGATGCACATCGGTGATCGCCTCGCCACTGCCCGCGAGCAACAGTTCGCCCAAGGGCGATTGATGCCATTGATAATATTTTGTCATCGCTGCTCCTTTGCTTGCTCGACCGTTTCCAGCTTGCGCCAGGCGTGCAGCACGGCATAGCTGCGCCACGGGCGCCACGCCTGCGCCAGCGCGTCGGCCGCGCGCTGGCCTGGCGCAGTGTTCGGCAGTTGCAGAGCGCCCAGCAAAGCCACATCCTGCGGCGGCCAGGCATCCGGCCACGCCAGCGCGCGCATGGCGATGTAATGGGCGGTCCACGGCCCGATGCCGCGGATGCGGCACAAGCTCTCGATCGTCTCTTCCGCTGCGCCGGCATGGTTCAGCACCAGCGTGCCGGCCAGCATCTCGCGGGCAATCGCGATCATCGCCTCGGCGCGCTGCCCGACGATGCCGAGGCGGGCGATCTCGTCGCGCCGCAATGCCGCCACGCGTGACGGCAAAGGAAAAGCCCGCGTCAGATCGGCAAACGGTGTCGCCACCGGATCGCCGTAGGCCTCGACAAAACGGCTCGCCAAAGTCCGTGCCGCCTTCACGCTCACCTGCTGACCGAGGATCGCGCGCAGCGCGAGTTCGAACGCGTCGAACGCGCCGGGCAGACGCAATCCTTCGGCTCCTTGCGCCAACGGTCCGAGCACCGCGGCGATCTCCTGCGGATCGGCACCGACATCGAACGCCTGGCGGGTAAGCGACAGCAATTCCTGGCTGGCGGCGGCGAGCGTCGCGGAAAAACGCAACTGCAATGCGTGCCGCTGCGAAACCTGGCTCACCTCGAGCCAGCCGATCGCCGCGGGATTCGACGCGAGCCGGACGACGCGGCGATACGCAGCCGCACCGACGGATTCGACGCCCGGCATCGCCCGCATGCCGAAGAACGCCAGCAACCGCGGGAAATCGTAAGGCGGCCGATACGGCAGGATGAAACTCAGCGCATGTTGATCGACGCCGGTATCGTGCTGCCCGCCTTCCTTGCGCAGCCGGGTCGGGCTGAAACCGTAACGTTGCGCGAACAGCGCATTCATGCGCCGCACGCTGGAAAAACCGCTGGCAAATGCGACCTCGACGACCGGCAACGGCGTATCGGTCAGCAAACGCTTCGCCAGCAGCAAACGATGTGTCTGCGCATACTGGACCGGCGCAACGCCGAATTCCGCCGCGAATATCCGGCGCAAATGGCGGTCGCTGACGCCGACGCAACGCGCCACGAACGCGAGATCGACATCCGTGGCGACGCCGTCCTCGATCATCCGCGCGGCGCTTCGCGCCAGCTTCGCACTCGCCTCGGTCGCCGCGAAACCGGGAGCGAGTTCCGGCCGGCAACGCAGGCAAGGACGGAATCCAGCCGCCTCCGCCGCTGCGGCACTCGGATGGAATGAACAATTTTCGGGTTTCGGCAAACGTACGCGGCAGATCGGACGGCAATACACGCCGGTGGTCGACACGCCGACGAAAAAATGCCCATCGAAGCGCGCATCGTGCGCTTTCATCGCCTGGTAGCAGGCCCGGGGATCGAGTCGTGTGAATCGCATGACCGCAGTTTAGCCACGATAGGCGCAGACACTCGCCGTTTTCGGACCTCATGATCGGAACCCGCCGCAAGCGCTGCCCGGCGCGCTCAGGCAGATTTGTCGGTCTTCTTGCCGCTGCGCCGTTTCGCCGCGAGTTCGCGCCGCAATTCGCCGCGCACCAGATCCAGCTCAGCCGACATCGTCTCGATGTTACGTCGCCGCGTATCGAGCTCCGCCATTGCCTGATCGATGCGCGCTATCAGGTATTCGAGCTGCTTCGCGTGACCTTCGCCGTGATCGCCGTACAAGGACAGGATGTGCTCGATTTCCGCCAGCGACATGCCGACCGCCCGTCCGCGCTGGATCAGCCCCAGGCGCACCCGGTCGCGCCGCGAATACGCACGGCCGCCATTGATCCGGCGCGGCGCGAGCAGACCTTTATCTTCGTAGAAACGGATTGCGCGCAGCGAAATGCCGAACTCGCGCGACAGTTCGGTAATGCCGAACAACTCGCCGTCCGCCGCCGGACGATGGCTGGCGACAAATGCCGCCGCATTTTTCGTTGCGCTTCTGCCTGGCTTCGTCACGCGCCGCTATCCTTGTCGTCCGTTATCGATTGATGGCCCGTTGCCATCCTAGCAAGCGCGATTCGCGCATTCAAGATAATTCTTTCCCTAACGCGATCATGTTGACGTTAACGGAAGCTGCCGGTAGCATCGTCGCGAACTCGCCGATTCAGAGTGGCGATGCGCGAAGGAGTGCCGATGAGCAGCAGCAAACCTTACAGCAGCGTGTTTCGCGCCGACCTGTTCGCCGGCGAAGTGCATTGGGTCACCGGTGGCGGCAGCGGCATCGGCCGCTGCGTCGCCCACGAACTCGCCGCGCTCGGCGCCACCGTGATCCTGACCGGCCGCACCGAGGAAAAGCTGCAGCGCGTGGCCGGCGAGATCGCGCAGGATGGCGGACGCGCCGACATCGCCGCCTTTGACATCCGCGACGAGGATGCGGTGCGCGCCGCGGTGCAGGCGATGGTGGCGACGCACGGCCGCATCCACGGCCTGGTCAACAATGCCGGCGGCCAGTTTCCCGCGCCGCTGATGGCCATCGGCAAGAAGGGTTTCGAGACCGTGCTGGCCAACAACCTGACCGGCGGTTTCCTGATGATGCGCGAGCTTTACCTGCAATCGATGCAGATTCACGGCGGCGCCATCGTCAACATGACCGCCGACATGTGGAACGGCATGCCCGGCATGGGCCATTCGGGCGCCGCGCGCGCCGGCATGGCGAACCTGACCAAGACCGCCGCGGTGGAATGGGCCGCCAGCGGCGTGCGCGTCAACGCGGTCGCGCCGGGCTGGATCGCCTCTTCCGGCATGGACACTTACAAGGGTCCGGTGCGCGAAATGATCCCGCAACTGAAACGGCATGTGCCGCTGCGCCGGCTCGGCACCGAATCCGAGATCAGCGCCGCGATCTGCTTCCTGCTCTCGAAAGGCGCCTCCTTCATCACCGGCGTCACGCTGGCGATCGACGGCGGCGCGCCGCTCGACACGCCGCTGTTCGCTATCCCCGACCACCAGCGCTCGGCCCCCTTCGACGGCTTCCACCGCAGCGTGATGCCCGACGTGCTGAAGGACGCTTAACGCCCATGGCTTCGACTGCCGCCCTCAAGTTATGAGACGCCCCAAGCTTCTTCTGCCCATGGGCGAGCAAACTCGGCCCGCCCCCCTTCGCCCCCCTCGCGGAGGGTTACTGATTGGCTCGCTTCGCTCGATAGCGGCGACGCCGCTTTCCATCGCGCTTTCCATCGCTTTAGGTTGACCATGCCCGCCCTCGACTCCGCCATCGATCCCGGCTCGCCGGCTTTCGCCGCCAACGTCGCGCGCATGGCCGAACGGCTCGCGGAAGTGCGCGCGCTGGAACGGAAGGTGCGCGACGAATCGTCTTCCAAGCGCGAAAAGTTCGAAAAGCGCGGCCAGCTGCTGCCGCGCGAACGCGTCGCGCGCCTGATCGATCGCGGCAGCGACTTCATCGAGTTCGCCACACTGGCCGGGCTCGGCATGCACGACGACGACGGCGACAAGTCCGTGCTCGGCGGCGGCTCGATCATCGGCATCGGCACCGTCAGCGGCAAACGCTGCGTGGTGATGGCCAGCGACAGCGCGATCAAGGGCGGCACCGTGCCGCCGATGGGTTTGAAGAAAAGCCTGCGCGCGCAGGAGATCGCCCGCGACAACCGCCTGCCGCTGATTTATCTGGTCGAGAGCGGCGGCGCCAACCTGATCTACCAGTCGGAAATCTTCATCGAGGGCGGCCGCAGCTTCGCCAACCAGGCGCGTCTCTCGGCCGCCGGCATTCCGCAGATTGCCATCGTGCATGGCGCTTCGACGGCTGGCGGCGCCTACCTGCCGGGGCTGTCCGACTACGTGATCCTGGTGCGCGGACGGTCGAGCATCTATCTGGCCGGTCCGCCGCTGGTCAAGGCCGCCATCGGCGAGGAGGTCGACGAGGAAGCGCTCGGCGGCGCCGAGACCCACGCCGGCGTCACCGGCCTCGGCGAGTATCTCTGCGAGAACGATGCCCACGCCATCGCCACGGCGCGCGACGTGATGGACAAGCTGAACTGGAGCGCCGCCTCGCCAGCGTCAACTCTTGTGCCACCGCGCTATCCGGTCGAAGAATTGATGGGGCTGGTGCCCGCCGACGAGCGCGAGCCCTACGACGTGCGCGAAATCATCGCGCGCCTGGTCGATGCTTCCGACTTCCTCGAATTCAAGGCGGCCTACGGCAGCGACACGATCTGCGGCCATGCCCGCCTGCACGGCCACACGGTCGGGATACTGGGCAACAACGGGCCGATCCAGCCCAACGGTTCGACCAAGGCCGCGCAGTTCATCCAGCTCTGCGACCAGAGCGACACGCCGCTGATCTTTCTGCAGAACACCACGGGCTACATGGTCGGCTCGGTCGCCGAGCGCGCCGGCGCGATCAAGCACGGCTCGAAGATGATCCAGGCCGTGGCCAATGCACGCGTGCCGAAACTCACCGTGGTGCTCGGCGGCTCCTATGGCGCCGGCAACTACGGCATGTGCGGGCGCGGTTTCGACCCGCGCTTCATCTTCGCCTGGCCTTCGGCGCGCACCGCGGTGATGGGCGCGGCGCAGGCCGCCAAGGTCATGGAAATCGTCGGCCGCGCCAAGCTCGAACGCGCCGGCCAGCCGGCCAACGAAGCGGCGCTGGCGGCGATGAGCGAAGGCTTGCGCCGCCGCCTGGAAGCCGAATCCACGGCCCTGTTCGGCTCCGCGCGCATGTGGGACGACGGCATCATCGACCCGCGCGACACGCGCCGCATCCTCGGCATCTGTCTCGACATCGTCGCCGAAGGCGCGGCGCGCACGCTGCGGCCGAATACCTTCGGCGTCGCCCGTCTCTAGAAAGGAACAGTCATGCAATTCACCACCGAACACCGCCAGCTCGGCGACACCGTCAGCCGCTTCGTCCGCGAGGAACTCAATCCGCATGTCGCCAAGTGGGAAGAGGCCGAGCAGTTTCCTTCGCACGAAGTGTTCAAGAAGCTGGGCGACCTCGGCCTGCTCGGCCTCAAGTATCCGGCCGAGTACGGCGGCCAGGAACTGGACTTTTCCTACTCGATGGTGATGGCCGAAGCGCTCGGCGACTGCGCCTGCGGCGGCGTGCCGATGGCCATCGGCGTGCACACTGACATGTGCACCCCGGCCCTGGCCCGCTTCGGCTCCGAGCAGCTCAAGCGCGAATTCCTCGCCCCGGCGATTGCCGGCGACGTGGTGGGTTGCCTCGGCGTCTCCGAGCCCGGCGGCGGCTCGGATGTCGCCGCGCTGAAGACCACGGCGCGCAAGGACGGCGACGACTACGTGATCAACGGCAGCAAGATGTGGATCACCAACGGCATGCAGGCCGACTGGTGCTGCCTGCTGGCCAACACATCGGAGGGCGCGCCGCACAAGAACAAGTCACTGATCATGGTGCCGATGAACACGCCCGGCATCAGCCGGCAGAAGATCATCAAAATCGGCATGGACGCTTCCGACACCGCGCAGATCTTCTTCGACGAGGTGCGCGTGCCCCAGGCCAACGTCATCGGCCAGGAAGGCATGGGCTTCACCTACCAGATGCTGCAGTTCCAGGAAGAGCGGCTGTGGGGCGCGGCGAGCAGCCTGCGCATGATGGACAACATCATCGACCAGACCATCGCCTACACGCGCGAGCGCCAGGCCTTCGGCAAGTCCATCCTCGACAACCAGGTGGTGCATTTCCGCCTCGCCGAACTGCGCACCGAAGTCGAGGCGCTGCGCGCGCTGACCTGGCGCGCCGTCGAGGATTACGTCGGCGGCCAGGACGTGACGCGCCTGGCCTCGATGGCCAAACTCAAATGCGGCCGGCTCGACCGCGAAGTGGCCGATGCCTGCCTGCAGTACTGGGGCGGCATGGGCTACACCTGGGACAACCCCGTCTCGCGCGCCTGGCGCGACGGCCGCCTGGTGTCGATCGGCGGCGGCGCCGATGAGGTGATGCTCGGCATCATCTGCAAGCTCGAAGGC
>JACPUD010000086.1 GCA_016192435.1 Rhodocyclales bacterium
CTGGCTGCTGATCGCATTGGTCGAGCAGACGTCGATGCAGCGCGTGCAGCCGGTCTGGCCCTGGCGGTAGTGGGCGCACCGGGCGGCGCGGTAGTCGAGGTAGCGTGGCTTCTGGAATTCACCGACCAGACCGACCAGCTGACGCGCGGCTTCGCTTTGCGCCAGCGTATCGGCGCCCGGCGCGAAATAACCCTCGGGCAGATGCGGGTTGCGCAGCAGCGGCTGGCGCGACAGGTCGAGCACCAGGTCGCAGCTTTCCTGCTGGGCAGGCGCCGTCAGGCGGGCGAAGTCGATCGCTGCAATCTCGCCACAGGCGCTGACGCAGGCGTCACCACAGGCGCCGTGCGGCGTGCAGCGCGCGGCATCATGGCGCGGCCCCGGTCCACCACCATGGCCGCCGCGGGCGATCGCCTGTTGCGGACAGGCGCTGACACAGGCGCCGCAACCCGTGCAGCGCTCGAGGTCGATCGGGCCGGCGTGCTGCCAGGAAATTTCGAAGGCGCCGAGGTGGCCGCGCAGGCTCAGCCCGCGTGCCTCGCGAATCGGGAAATCGCGGCGCGCCGGCAGGCCGGCGGTATCGGTGGCGAAGACGCTGACGTCGAGCTTGGCGGCCAGACGCTGCGCCCAGTCGCAGGCCGCCGCCGCCGGGCCGATGATGGCCAGGTTGCCGGCGGAAGTCAGGTCGACGCCAGGCACCGGCGCCGGCGCCGGCAGGCTGGCCATCTCCAGCAAGGCGGCGATCTTGGGGCCGGCGGCAGCGCCCTCGCGCGACCAGCCGGCCGCTTCGCGCAGATTGACGTAGCGCAGTTCGGCCGGCGAATCGAGGCGGTCGGCGAGCTCGTCGAAGAAAGCCGCTTCCTGCGTGCAGCCGACCACCACCGGGCCGTTCTGGCGCACCGCGGCGCGAAAGGCGGCGACGTCGCCGCGGCACAGGGCCTTGACCGGCGCCGCGGCGCCGGTCAGTCCGGCGCCGGCGAAGGCCGCCGCCGGCACGGTGCCGTTGCAGGTACAGGCCAGGCAGGGCACGGCGCTCTTGCGCTCAGGCAAGGACATGGATTTCTCCGGGATTCGGGCCAGCGTTCGCAGCCGGATCGGCTTCGATGACATCTGGATTGGACGTGACGGCGGACATATCTGCCGGCAGCTTGGGCGGCACAGCGGGCGTTGCGGCCGCCGGCAGCGCGGCGGTTTCCGCAGCATCGCCGTCCTGCGCCGGATCGGCGTCGAACAGCAGGCCGCGGGCCTGCACCAGGCTGCGCAGGGTCGCCTCGTCGATCGGGTCAGGAATGCTGTAATCGTCGATATAGGTGTCGAGCCCGTCCATGACATTGAATGGCCCCGAATGGAACAGCTTTTTCAGCGCGACGCGACGCACCGCTTCCTCGACTTCCTGGCGCAGGAAGCCGGTGAAATCGGCCTCGAAATTCAGCGTGTCGAGTTCGGGCAACGGCGCCGGTGGCGTGGTGGTCGGCGCTGCAGGCGCTGCAGGCGGCGCGCCACCGCCGTCGCGTTTCAGGCGCGACCAGCGCACGAGAAAGCCATCGTGCGCGGTCATGCCCTGCGCTCCGTACGGGTCGAGGCGTAGCGCTTCTGCTTGGTCTTCTTCTCCGGCGGCTGGTAGTGGTAGCGCGCGAAATCCTCGATCCAGCCGCGCAAATCCTCGGGCAGCGGCACGCCTTCGACGTTCTCGCCGGAATCGAGCATGCGCGCGGCCTCGCCGTAGCTAACGGTGACCGTCAGCACCTGCGGCGCGTCCTCTTCGAGGCGCCAGACCACGAACAGCATGGGTTCGGTCGCGGTCAGGTTGAGCATGTAGTTCTCGGCTTCGTCGGAATACAGGCGCAGTTCGAGCTTGTCGCGCACCAGCTCGGCGCCCTGCAACGGCATCCCGGCCGGCGCCAGGGCGACCAGGCGCCAGGCATGGTCGGCCCAGCGGCTGGCAAGCGGGACGCGATTGAAGCCCACCGCGACGGTGACGGCCTGGGGCTGCATGATCAGCCGCGACGGTCCTTGATCGCCTGCCGGTACCAGACCTCGTGGTGATCCTTGGCCCAGACCTCGTCGACCTCGCCGTTGCGCATCGAGTCCAGCGCGCCTTCGACGCCGATGGTGCCCATGTAGATATGGCCCAGCGCGAGCAGGATCATGACCAGGGCGCTGATGCCATGCACCAGGTTCGCCAGCTGCAGGCTGCTGCGCAGTTCGAGGAAGGTCGGGAAGTCCAGCAACAGGCCGGAGCCGCTGACGGTCAGGCCGAGGATGGTGACGCCGAACCAGAACCAGGTCTTTTCGCCGAAATTGAAGCGGCCGGAAGGCACATGGCTGCGATCGAGCAGGCCGCCGGCGCGGCGTATCCACTGCGCATCGATGGCGTTCCAGACATTGTCCTTGGCCCACATCACGATCATTGCCAGCAGCGTGACGATGAACACCAGGCCGAGGAAGTTGTGCACCGGCTTCAGCACCTGCAACACCAGCGAGAACAGCGTGTGGCCGAGAAAGGGCACCAGCACGTGCTTGCCGAAGATTTCCATGAGGCCGCCGATGGCCAGCAGCACGAAGCAGCCGCCGACGATGTTGTGCAGCCAGCGTTCGACGGGGGTGAAGCGCACCAGCTTGCGCCCGGTGGGCTTGGTGGACATTCGCAGCTGGCCTTTCCAGGCATGGAACAGCAGGATCGCGACGCTGATGACGACCAGCAGCAGGCCGCCGACCAAGGTCACGGGGCCATTGCGGAACTTGCGCCAGGCTTCGCCCTCGGACTGGATCAGTACCCCGGTCTCGGCGCCCTTGATGGTGGTGATGCCGGTGTCGCCGTGGCGCACATCACGCCACATCGGCGCCGCGTTATGGTTGCCGGCCTGGGCCAGCTTGACCGGGGCCTGGATCGCGGCCGGGGTCGCGGCATTCGCGGCCGGGGCGGGATCGGCGGCCTGGACGGAGAGGGTGGCGAAGCTCAGGCCGGCGCAAGCGCCAATGAGATACGTCCGCAAGCGAGCATGCAGTTTCATGTCTCCTCCTCCATGTTTTTCTTGTACGAATGTGGCGTAAGCATTTCTCATTAGCGATTCCCGTGCCACGCCATCGATTTCGGCAAAATGCTTTAAATGCAAAGCTTTGCCTATTTGCATCGGTCTCGGTGCTTGCGACAAATTGACCATGTCGCCCGAGCATGCTGGACAAAATGTCCGGGCGGGCGTCAAAATGTCCGCATGCCGGACGCTTTCCAGATACCGACTGCGAACATCACGGGCCTCCTGCTCGCAGGCGGCATGGGGCGCCGCATGGGCGGCGCGGACAAGGGTCTGATCGCCCTCGATGGGGTGCCGATGGCCAGCCGGGTGCTGGAGCGCCTGCGGCCCCAGGTCGGCCCGCTGCTGGTCAACGCCAATCGCCATCTCGAGCAGTGGCGGGATTACGGCCTGCCCGTGGTGAGCGACGAATTCGGCGGATTTTCCGGACCGCTGGCCGGTGTCCATGCCGGCTTGCTGGCGAGCACGACCCCCTGGCTGCTGACCGTGCCCTGCGATTCGCCCTTCTTCCCCGACGATCTGGCGCGGCGCCTCGCCGCCGCGCTGGCGGTGAGCGGCGCCCAACTCGCCGTGGCGCGTTGCGAGGGCCGTCTGCAGCCGGTGTTCGCCTTGCTGCGGCGCGAGCTGCTGCCGTCGCTCGAAGCCTATTTGCAGGGCGGCGGCCGCAAGATGGAAACCTGGTTCGACCAAGTCGGCAGCATCGCCGTCGATTTCGACGACATGGCTGCCTTTGCCAATATCAATACGCCCGCGGAACTGGAGCAGCTGGGCCAGCGCTAGGCGGCATGGAAGGAGGTTCAAGCTTGGGACTGCGACCCGCGACTGCGGATGCCGAGATCTCGCCATGGAGCCACCAGTCGGTACTGATCGTCGATGACGAGCCCGGCATGGTCAGCTTTTTGCATCGCTCGCTGGCCCAGCGCTGCGGCTGGGTGGCCAGCGCCGGCAGCGTGGAAGAGGCCGCAGAAGTGCTCAACCGCCATCACTTCGACCTGATCGTGCTCGACATCGCGCTGCCCGGCCGTTCCGGCATCGAATGGTTGCACCAGTTGCGCGACCAGGGCTTCGTCGGCGACGTGGTATTGATGACGGCCTACGCCGATCTCGAAACCGCGATCGACGCACTGCGCGCAGGCGCCGCCGACTTCCTGCTGAAACCCTTTTCCGTGGCGCAGATGTTGAACTCGGTCAAGCGCTGCTTCGAGCGCTCCTCGCTGCGGCGCGAAAATTTCGTGCTGCGTCGCGAACTCGACCGGCGCGACGACAGCGTCGAAGGCATGGTCGGCCAGTCGGCCGCGATTCGCGATGTCTGCGCGCGCATCAAGCGCATCGCGCCGACGCCCTCGACCGTGTTGATCCATGGCGAGTCGGGCACCGGCAAGGAGCTCGCCGCGCGCGCCCTGCACCGCATGAGCCCACGTGGCAGCGGGAAGCATGCGGGCCCCTTCGTGCCGATCAACTGCGCGGCGATTGCCGCTGAATTGATCGAATCCGAGCTGTTCGGCCATGTCAAGGGTGCGTTCACCGGCGCCGCCGTCGGCCGCGAGGGACTGTTCTATTACGCCCGCGGCGGCACGCTGTTTCTCGACGAGGTGTCCGAACTGCCGCTGCCGCTGCAGGCCAAGCTGCTGCGCGTGCTGGAGGAGCACAAGGTGCGCCCGGTCGGATCGGAGCAGGAGGTGCCGGTCGACGTGCGGGTGATCGCCGCCACCAATCGCAACCTGGTGGGTGAGGTTGCCGCCGGGCATTTCCGCCGTGACCTCTACTACCGGCTGCAGGTGGTGGAAATCCTGCTGCCGCCCCTGCGCGAGCGGCTCGACGACCTGCCGGAACTGGTCGACTACTTCATCGAGCAATTGGCGCCGCGCCTCGGCGTCGCCGAACTCGCATGCGATGCGGCGGCGCTGGAGCGGCTGGCACGCTACAGTTGGCCGGGCAATGTGCGCGAACTGAAGAACCTGATCGAGCGTTCGCTGATCCTCGGCTACTTTGCCGACGATTTTGTGCCGGATGAAATGAACCCTGTTGGCGCCGGCGAGGCAGCTTCGTCCGGCGTGTCGCCAGCGCCAACTCTCGACACGGGAGGCGAAGAGTGTCTGGCCGCGATCGAGCGCCGCCACATCCTCGGCGTGCTGGAAACCTGCCGCGGTAACAAGTCCGAGGCGGCACGGCGGCTCGGCGTCTCGCGCAAAACCCTGGAACGCAAGTGCGTCGCATGGGGCGTCTAGCATTGCCGCGGCGCCTGCCGCAAGCGGCATAGGCATGCTTTCCCGCCTCGCCGCGCACTTTCGCGGCTCGCTGCGCTTCAAGCTGCTGGCGCTGGCGCTGGGGCCCCTGCTGGTTGCCGTACCGATCCTGATCGGCATTCTCGCCGGCTGGGGCGCGGTGTATTACAACCGGCTGCTGATCACCAAGGTGCAGAGCGACCTGGCGGTCGCCCATGGTTATTTCGAACAGGTCAAGGAAGGCGTCGGCCGCCGCGTCGAAACCCTGGCCGGTTCCGAGCGCCTGGCCCGTGCGCTGCGCGAGCGACCCGGATCGCCCGCACTGGACAGGCTGTTGCGCGAAATGCAGCGGCAACTGGGCATCGATTTCCTGATCCTGCTCGATGCCAACGGCCATGTGCGTGCCGCCAGCCACGGCCTGGCGCAGGGCCACGACTACACCGCCTGGCAGATCGCGCGCCGCGCGCTGGCCGGCCACGCCGAAACCGAGGTGGATGTCCTCGATGCCGCGCAGCTGACCGCGATCGATCCTGCCCTGGCGGAGCGGGCGCGCACGCCGCTGATTGCCACGCGCAATGCGCAGATCACGCAGCGCAAGGAGGAAACCGGCGGCATGGTGATGCATGCCGCCGCGCCGCTCGCCACCGAGCGCGAGGGCAGCGCCGGCGTGCTGGTCGGCGGCCTGCTGCTCAACAAGAATCTCGATTTCGTCGATCGCATCAACGAAATCGTCTACCCGGAAGGTACCCTGCCGCTGGGCAGCGTCGGCACCGCGACGCTGTTTCTCGACGATGTGCGCATTGCCACCAACGTGCGCCTGTTCGAGAACGTGCGCGCCATCGGCACCCGCGTCTCGGCTGCGGTGCGCTATGCGGTACTCGACCAGGGGCATACCTGGCTCGATCGGGCCTTCGTGGTCAATGACTGGTATGTCTCCGCCTATGAACCGGTGATCGACAGCCGCGGCAACCGCGTCGGCATGCTGTATGTGGGCTTTCTCGAAGAACCGTTCCAGCATGCGCGACAGCTGGCGCTGGCGGCGGTCGCCCTGCTCTTCGTGCTCACCGTGATCGTGGCGGCGTTTGTCTCGCTACGCCTGGCACGGCACGTCTCGCAGCCGGTGACGCGGATGCACGGCACCATGAATGCCATCGAATCCGGTCAGACCGCGGCGCGGGTCGGGTTGGATCTGGCGGACCCGGCCGAGGCGGACGAACTGGCGGAACTGGCCGCCCATTTCGATCGCCTGCTGGACCGACTGGCCGAGCAGACCGAAGCGCTGCAACGCTGGGGCCGCGAACTCGACAGCAAGGTGGCCGCACGCACGGCAGAACTGGCCGCCGCCAACCAGACGCTGCGTTCGGCGCAGCAGCGCCTGGTCATGTCGGAAAAACTCGCCGCGATCGGCCAGCTCGCCGCGGGCGTGGCGCACGAAATCAACAACCCGGTGGCGGTGATCCAGGGCAACCTCGACGTGCTGCGCGAAACCCTGGGGCCGGCTGCCGAACCGGCGCTGGACGAGATTCGCCTGATCCAGGACCAGGTGTTCCGCATCCGCCTGATCGTGACCAAGCTGCTGCAGTTCGCGCGGCCCGCGGAATATGCAGGCTACCTGGAACCGGTGAACCTCGATCAGGTGGTGCAGGACAGCCTAGTGCTGGTGGCGCACCAGATGAAGAAGACCACCGTCGAGGTGACGCAGGATATGCGTGCGACACGCCCGGTGACGATCAATCGCAACGAATTGCAGCAGGTGCTGATCAATCTCATGGTGAACGCGCTGCAGGCCATGCCGGAGGGCGGCACGCTGCGACTCACCAGCGGCGACAGCGAGGAGAATGGCATCAAGGGCGGCTTCGTCTCGGTCGGCGACAGCGGCGCCGGCATCACGCCGCAAGACCGCGAACGACTGTTCGACCCCTTCTTCACCACCAAGACCCGCGACGGCACCGGGCTCGGCCTGTGGGTCAGCCTGGGCCTGGTCCAGCGTTATGGCGGCCGCATCGAGTTGAGCTGCCCGGCCAGCGGCGGCTCGGTGTTTAGCGTGTGGCTGCCGAATGAAGCCCAGGCCGCCTAGCCGCCCGTGGGGTTGAAGCGCTTCTCGATTTCCGCCGCCGGGATATAGCCGCCGACGCGTTCGCCGCTGGCAAAGAAAATCGCCGGTGTGCCGTTGATGCGCAGCTTGCCGCCGAGCTGGGCGGATTTGTCGAGGCCGGCGGTATTGCACTTGGCCGGAGCGGCAGGCGGCGCCTTGCCGGCCGTCATCCAGTCGACCCAGGCTTTCGCCTTGTCCGGCGCGCACCAGATCGCCTTTGATTTCTCGTAGGAGTCGTCGCCCAGCACCGGCAGCAGGAAGGTATAGACGGTCACGTCCTTCAGCGTCAGGAGGTCTTTCGCCAGTTTCTTGCAATAACCGCAGTTCGGGTCCTCGAAGGTGGCCATGACGTTCTTGCCCGAGCCGCGCACCTGCTTGACCGCCAGTTCCAGGGGCAGGGCGTTGAACTGGCGCTCCGCGGTGATGTTCTTGCCGGTCTTCATGTCCAGCAGATTGCCGAATATCAGGTAGGTGGCCTTGTCGTCGGCGTAGAAGATCTGGCCGTCTATGGTCACTTCCCAGATCCCCGCCATAGGCGCCTTGACGATTTTTTCGACCTTGCCCAGCTTGGCTTCGACGGCCTTCTTGACGTCGGCTTCGTCGGCGAAAGCAGCGAGGGACACACAGGCCAGGGTTGCGGCCAGCAAAGATAGTTTCATGAGTTCTCCAGAGAAATTCAGGACGCCCGGGCTTCAGGACGCGAGCGCATAGCGGACCAGCAAGTTCTTTACGACCGGCAATGTATTGGTGAGGTTCAATCCGAAATTGCGCAGACGCTTCAGGGAACCCGCTGCGGGACCGAAGAGATCGTGCAGGCTGTCGGTTAGCGTCTGCAAGGCCACCACTTCCTCCTTGCGCGCCCGCTCGTAGCCGCGCAGCAGGGCCAGGTCGCCGCAATCCACATGGCCGGGCTTGTCGCACAGCACCCCGGCCAGGACCCGCGCATCCTGGAAACCCAGATTGATGCCGTGGCCGGACAGCGGATGTATCGTGTGCGCTGCATCGCCGATCAGCGCCAGGCGCGGCGCCACGGAGCGCGGCGCACGCATCAGGCGCAGCGGAAAGCCGGCCGCCGGCGTCAGCAGCCGCAGCGCGCCCAGGCGCTGCCCGCCCGCCGCGGCGACGCGGGCGCAGAGCGCGGCGGGATCGAGCGCCAGCAGTTCGCGCCCAGGGTCTTGCGCGGCGGACCAGACCATCGACACCTGATTGCCCGGCAAGGGCAGCCAGGCCAGCACCCCGTCCTGGCGGAACCACTGGAAGGCCGTGTCGCGATGCGGCAGTTCGGTGGCGAAGTTGGCGACCACGCCGAGCTGGTCGTAAGGGTCGAAACGCACCTCGATGCCGGCCGCGGCGCGCGTCCAGGAATCGGCGCCGTCGGCCGCCACGACCAGCCGCGCCGCAAGGCTGCGGCCGTCGGCGAGCGTCAGTTGCGCCGCCTCGGCGCCGATCGTCAGGGATTGCGGGCGCGCCGGGCAGAGCAGGGTCAGGTTGCCCTGGCGCTTGACGGTCTCCCACAGCTCGCGCTGCATCAGCGAGGATTCGAGGATCCAGGCCAGTTCCGGGACGCCGCAGCCATAGGCCGTGAAATCCAGCCGGCCGCCGGCATCGCCGTGTATTTCCATGGCGCGCACGGCTTCCATGCGCTCGGCCGCCAGATGGCGCCAGGCGCCCAATTCATCGAGGAAGCGCGCGTTGGCCGGACTGATGGCGTAGATGCGTGTATCCCAGCCCTCGGCAAAAACCGGCACCTGCCCTTCGACCAGCGCCACCGACAGGGTCGAGCGGCGCAAGGCCGCCGCCAGCGCCAGCCCCGCCAGCCCCCCACCCACAATCACGATATCGAAATTCATGATGCGATTGTCGCTTACCGGCGCTTGTCTTGACAAGGCAAGCCTGCCGCGAGGATAATTCCGCCCCTTTGCACGGTGATGTAGCTCAGTCGGTTAGAGCATCGGATTCATAATCCGGGGGTCGGTGGTTCAAGTCCACTCATCACCACCAGCATTCAGACGGCTCCCAGCGATGGGGGCCGTTTTTCTTTCTGGCCTCGCGTAGCTGGAACGTAGCCTGCTAGTACAGGGTTCAACCTGGAAGCCGCATCCGCCAAGCTCTCCGGCGCAAGATGTGCATACCTCTCCACCATCGCCCCGGTACGCCACCCGCCCAATCTCTGAAGCTCATGAGTCGGGGTGCCCGCCTGTCGTTGCCAGGTCGCCCATGTGTGCCGAAGATCGTGCCAGCGGAAATCCTCGATGCCTGCCCGTTTAAGGGCCGCATACCAAGCTTTCGTGCCGGCGCTATTGATCGGCTTGCCCTGGTAGGTAAAAACCCGTTTCGGATGCTTTCCCACCTGTCGCTTGAGGACGGCCAGCGCCACATCATTCAACGGGACGGAGATAGGGCGGCGGTTCTTGGATTGCGTGCCTTTGACCCAAGCATGCCGAAGCTCCAGATTCACCTGCTCCCACTCCAACCTGAGTACGTTGCTTTGCCGTAGCCCTGTCGACAAGGAGAACAGCACCATTTCGCGCTGATGTTCCTTCAGCTGGTCCATCAGGCTTGTGGCCTGGGAGACCGTGAGCGACCTTTCGCGGATTGTCGTTTCTTTAAAGAGCCTGATCTTCGGTACCTTATCGACCCATTCCCATTCGTCACGCGCCCGAAGCAGAATGGCCCGAACCAGCGCCAAATATCGGTTGGTTGTGGCTTTGGAGGCTTCCTTGAGCTTTGCCGATCTGACTCGGTCAATCACGTCGAGCGTGATGTCGGTAAGGCTCAGATCGCCTAGGAAGTGATGAAGCCAAATCAGCTTCTTCTTGTCTTCCTTGTGCGTCGCTTTTTCTGAAGTCTCTTCCAGCCAGCGAACAACCGACTCACGCCAAGAGCGACGAGGCTTAACACCCAACCGCTCCTGTTCCCAGAGAGCCGCCTTCAGCTTGTCGTGGTACTCCTGGGCGGCTACTTTGTCGGCAGTCCCAGTGCTTCGCTGTAGAGGCGGTCCGCTGCGTGGCGTGAGCTTGACCCACCAATACGGGGAGTCTTTGCGTTTGTAGAGTGACATGTGATGCTCCTTTCATGATCACCCTGCAACGCTCGCCGTGAGTATTGTGACCGGATGTACTCCACCAGGTCAATCTCAACGAAGACCCAGCGCTTGCCGATCTTGGCGCCCGGCACTGTTCCAGCGTTCGCCATGTTCAGCAATGTGACCGGGTGAATCTTGAGGAAGTCAGCGGCTTCTTGCAGGGTCAGCGTTTCCACGGCTTATCCCCAAGAACAGGCCCAACCGGCCTGATAGGCCGGATCGACCCAGGCGAAGCCGACATTTCCCGACCGCTTCTGTAAGAGTGCCAGCACATACGCGGAAACTTCCCCGCGCAAGTGCTCGGGAATTTGAACGAACTCGCCTGGCACTTGAATGCCAAGCGAGGCGCGGTAACGATGGCCGTTCAGTTCCCGCTCGCCATCCGCGAAACCTTTGGCGAGGTACTTGCCCAAATACCTGACGATGGCCAAGCGTCGATTGACACCACGCTTGGGCGGTTTCACATCGATGTTGCCTTCCCCCACCACAGAGCGCCACAGACCCCGCAGCAGCGCCACATCCTGCCGACCAACAACGGCCAGGTGCCAATGCCATGCGCCGCGCTTCTGCCTTTCTGGCACGGCTATAAAGATGAAGCCGGTCAGATATGTCCTGACATGGCGAATGAAGCCGCTCAAGTCCTGGCTAGCCTGTTTGTAGTCGCTGACGTTCTCGCGGTAAGTCAGCGTCAGCAGATGGTCGGCATGGGCAGCAAGAATCAATTGCCGCAGGCGGGAACGCGCACGGCGAACGGCCCGGTCTTCATGGGCTTTTCTTTGTTCTGATTCCCCTCGCCCGGCTTTGAAGGACTGAAGATTGGGCACGAATGACCAACCGACTTCGCAGAGTCCCCCGCCGTAGTCTCTCAAAACGACGCTATATCGTCCCTGTTCTTTGTCGAGATATGTCCTTTTGTCAAGTCTAGGGGCGGCTGCGCCGCCTCGCCCGGCCGGGCGCTGCGCGCCTCGGGCGGGCGGGGCCGCTTGCTCGCCCGAGTAGGCGGCGGTGGGAATATTTCTGCTGCTTGTGTGCTGCGTCGAGTCGTGCATTGCGACCTCCGAGAGGGAGGACGACTGCCCGAGGGTCGTCCGTTAATCTGGTGGGCGACTCGAACAGTAAACACGAGGGGAATTCAAATCACGGACGCGACTTTGACGAACACGCATCCTTGACAAGAATCTTCTGTGATGATCTCGGAACAGGTATCTGCTGCTGCTTCATGAACTGGCGGACTACTTTCTTGAAACTTTCCAAATCCGCCACTTCTTGGCCATTGCCATAGATGCCTGTGCGTTCGCACAACCGCAGGAGTTTTTCCATATCCAGGCTGTACGCGTCCAAGAGGTTCATCTGATATAGGTAGGAAAGCAGCATCACCAACGGAAGCAACTTTGTCTTGGTTTGCAGTATTGGCTTCTGGCGATAGGTGTTTATCTGGCGCAGGAAGTTGATATCGCCTTCGTCGGCAGCACGGCGGTTGCGCTCAACAAAGTATGGAATCTCTGCCAGTGTGGATTTGTCGACCTGGATAGCTTTCAAGAATGACTCGTCATTGCCCCCGATAGCTTCAGCGACGAGCTGATAAATTGATTTCCGGTGTGCGATATACGACAGGGAGTTGTAAAACGTCGGCATGGCGAAATACCAGAACTGCGCCACTTGTTGGGGGTTCAGCTCAGACGGGTCTATATCTTCGTCATTGTCGGCAACAAGTACATCTGTATTTTCCTGGATGAACTCTTCCAGATAGGCGGACTGCTCTCCGGCAGTCATCGCGAGTAACTCCTGGTTGAACTCATTGAACTGCTGCGGCGACATGACCATCAACAGTTGTGTCTTCATCGCGTTGCTGGGGTCTAGGTAGAGCTTGGCCCATCCTTGGATGTTGGCTCGCTTCATGCCCTCGCGAATCCTCGGAACAAATCCGTCGCCAGGTGTATAGACCTTGATATACGAAAGAACCTCCGAAACGAGCGGCAAGACCGTTTCCAGGTGGCGGTCCAAGACAGCGCGGGAGATGACTAACGGGTCCAGCATGAAATAGACCGATGACAGACGGAAACCACCATTAGAGCGCAAAACCCCACAGGCCGCCGCCGCCTTGGCCTAGTGGGGGCCGTCATCGGCGGCCTGTGGATTTTTGCTGGGCTACTAGCAAAATAGAAGCTATTCACTCATTTCGGTGGGGCAGCTACAGCCAGAATTGTCTATCTGTCATCTTTTGATCGCCAGATAGCCGTGCGAAATGAGCACTTGTACGATGCCCCATGTCCCCGGAATACGCTTTACCGCCTACACAGTCATAGAAAACAATTTGCGAAACGCTCGTACCTGGATATAACACGAGTGGAACCTCTCCTAGATTGAGAAGTTCGAGTGTAATGGCACCACAAAACCCGGGGTGCACTGCAGTTGCTGTCGCAATGACAAGGCCAGCTCGCCCCCACTGAGAGCGGGATGTTACGGACGCTGCAATATCTGTCGGAAGTCGAAAATATTCGAGAGTACTCGCCAGCACCAGTTCGTGAGGGTGCAAATAGAAACACTCTTTGAAATTTACGAAGTGGCGAGTTTGGTAACGGTGCTCTGCGGTTTTGTCTGACGCAGCGTCTAGATTTGCTAAATTTCCACGGCGCGTGACAATGAAGTCGTTCCCGAGACGGATATCAATCGATGCCTCGTTAACCTGTTGTTCAATGTTCAGGAGAGGTGTAATGATAAGTCGCTCTTCGAGTTTCTTTGCGCTAATCCTTTCAAGCAAAGCTGTATGACCGAGGACGCTCATTTTTCCACACCAGCGGCATTTGCTGCAATGTGATTTCTATAGTCAATCTGGAGAATCACGTACTCGACAGCTCGGAGAGTTTGGGTATTCATTTCTGCAATATCTTTGCTTGAAAGTATCTCCCCTTTTGAATTACGTGTTCCGCAAAGCTTATACATCCATGCCGCAAGCAATGATGACCGGTAATCGACTACCGTTGGCTGCAGCGGATCACCTACTTCGTTCGGTGGAATTCCAAACTCTAGCCGTTGGATCAGTTCGGGTAGTTGCTGTATTGCCGGTGTTAGTTCAAAGGCGACAGCACTGGTTTTGTCCTTCGAGAAGGAAATCGCCGCATCTAAGCTTTCCAGCATCCAGTCGTAAGCGATTTTCATCAATGGATTCGCATCAATCGCATTTTGGTCCGAGGTTTCCGCCGCTATCCGGCGACCTTCGTCAACGTATGCAAGAACTGCGGCTATGTACTTTTGTGTTTCTGCAGACTCTTTCAACTGATCAAAATTCTCATTAAGGTGAAAGTCATCAATCTGTCGAAGCATGTTGCGCAAACGGAAGCGTGACGGTGGATACCATTCATCTCTGACTGGCGGGTTATCCCAGCCTCCGCCCCAAAGAAGTTCAAATAAAGCAAAGAACGCACTTGGCCCGAAGAGAAATATCCCAACTGAGTCAGAGATCAACTCCTCTAATGCTCGCTTTCGGACTTGGAGAATTTGATCGAATATGCGAGTTCGATGCTCAAGTTTCTTTGCCTCATCGGGCTTTTCGTCGGCAAGCGAACTGTCTACGATATCTGCAATCTTCTTCTGCACAGCCGTTTGGCTTGCTACATATTTTGGATCGGAGCCTTCTTGTATAAGATATGCATCTGCAATAGTGTGGCCAAGCTCATGACCAAAAATAGCGTGGGCGAGTATGTTGTCACGTTCAATGCGCGGAAATGAAATTAGATGAACGGATGATGTTAAGTACTCAAGAAACGGACCTTGCTTCGAATGCGGAATAAACTCTTCAACCAATTGCTTCAGAGGGTGCCTTACATTTAAGATCGAATAGTTGTAGGCGTTTTGCGGACGAGTAACTACCCGCGCCCCTGGCTCCATCCTCCGGATTAAGTCACGTACGATATGCCCCAATCCTCGTGGAGTCTGCCCAGAATGGGCATTATCCAGCCAGTCGAGAAATACAATTAGTTGCTGGATCAGAAGTCTAATTGTGCGTAGGCGATCTTCTGTTGAAGCCTTCTCAATTACACCCGCAAGTTCTCCCAAGAAATCCTGCAGGAAGGAAATTAGCTCGGGTGTTTCAGCTGGATAGTCTGAAGCTGATAATTCATCTATTCGATGAAGCAGTCCTTCGCGCAACTGGTTGGCGTGCCGCCTCCAATGCTCAAGCGGTGTGAATCCTGCATTAGGCATACATCATAAGATTCGTGTTGACGCCGAAATCTACACTGGTACGTCGCCTCCCGCTTTCTATCGAACTCACCAAAAACACATGCAGTTGATGAAAAAAATCCTTTGCAATTATCAAATCGTCGCGATCAGCGTCATATTCAGAAACCGTAATTGCAGTTTCGATTGAACCTGCAATTTTTTCGAAGACCTCTCCCACTTCGGCAGACCGAATTGCGTCTTGCATTAGCTTCAATGGTTCGACTGAGTAGACTAGCTTTCGGACTGAATCAACAGCGCTCGCGTTGGAGCTAACACCGGACTTTACTAACCTGGCTCCGCTGGATACGTCCATCAGAAAGCATTTTGCGCGGCGGAGTGTATAGCGGTCATCATCATCGATAGGCTGATGTGAAAGTAGACGATCCAGCAGTTCGCTGCTGCTTACAGCAAGATAGCCGAGTCCCAAATATTCAGCTTCACGAAACTCATATCCAGGTGTGCTCATTGAATTCCTCCGTTATCTGTACCTTGATTAAATTTCAAAAGGCATTCCTGCCCATCGATTTCGCGGATACAAGATACCTACCAACACCCACTACTTGCCTCTTTCAAATGACGCAATGTCAAGCATCCTAAAATGTATTACGCAGCAATAACAATACTACTTCGATCCGCCACATCATTCCGGATAGCCTGCAACTCAAGAACAAAGGCAAACGCTAGTTGCCCTGAACTTAGCATCTCAAGCAAACCGTCGCTATCAAAGAAGACTTCCTTGCCGTCTGTTACTACAAATCGCCTCGTAACTAAATCGCTTTTGTCATATCCACGAGCTTGCAGGGCGCGAAGGCTTTTTTTTAGCCGTAGAACCGAGATACCCTTTTCCAATAATTTTGCAATTACTCGAAGTAGCAACACGTCAGCATATGTATAGATGCGCCGAACACCGTGACCGTGACTATCATTCCCCGAAGATAGAACTATTCCGTGACGGAACAAGTAGTGAAGCATATGCTCGCTCAATCCGGAAATCCGTGCTGCGGACTTCACAGAGAAGGAGTCTAGTACCGACCGATCCTTTGAAGAGGGTTTTTTCTTCATCAGTCGAAGTTTAGCTCTAAACTCTTATTCTTGAAAGAACAAATAGATGCGTACCGCATCCCCATAGCAAACGATTCTTTCGGGACAGCGTCAGCTCCCAAGCTGGATGTTTACGTAGCCGTTTTGTAGCTAGGTGTATTCCATCAAACCTTTTTATGGCTATTTGACGCTATTAAGAAAATCTGGCGAGTGTGCAGAGCGATTGATTTAACTACAAAATTTTACCGCTACTTATTTTCATAATCCGGGGGTCGGTGGTTCAAGTCCACTCATCACCACCAGCATTCAGACGGCTCCCAGCGATGGGGGCCGTTTTTCTCTGCGCTGCGCTATTTGCTGCGGCGCGGCGCGACGATGCCCATGTTGGGCGCCAACTC
>JACPUD010000080.1 GCA_016192435.1 Rhodocyclales bacterium
CGCACCCGCAGTTGCACCTGAGGCGCGGGAATGTAGACGGCGGCGTGCGCCGCTTCCGGCTTGGCCGGCACATGCACCGTCGCCGCCTGCTGCTCGGGCCGCGGCTGTTCCGCCTGTGGCTCGACGGAAACCGCGGCCTCGGCAGCTTGCGGCGGCGGCTCTTCGGCTTCGGGGCGCGCCGCGAGGGGATTGCGCAGATGCTCGATCAGCATCGCCGCGCGGTCATACGAGGTTTCCAGGCCATCGATGATCGCGGGCTGCACCGATTTCATGCGCACCGCCTGGTCGACCCGGTCTTCCATCGCATGCAGCAGTTCACCGCAGCCCATGGCGCCGGCCATCCGTGCGCTGCCCTTGAGCGTGTGCAGCGCGCGCTGCAGTGCGCGGGCGATTTCGGGGTTGCCGGGCGCGGTTCGCCACTCGCGCAGCGTGGTGCCGATCTCGCGCATCAGGTCGGTGCTTTCCTCGAGGAACAGCGGCAATATCTGCGCATCGATTTCGTCTTCGATCCGTGCGGCGCGGCGATCCGCGGCGGTGACGGTGATTTCCGGGACTTCCGGCCCGGCCTCGGGCTCGGCGGCAGTTTCGGGCGCTGCTGCTTCGGGCGCTGCGACCGCAGGCTCGACGCCAAATTCGACCGCAGGGGCGCTCACCGCTGCGGCAAAAATGTCGAGTGGCGCTTCCATCGGGGCTTCGGCCGTGGGCTCGACCACGGGCTCGGCAGGCGCCGCGACCGCCGGCATCATCGCATTCAGTTCGGCGGTGAGGGCGGCCTCTTCACCGGGCATGCGGCGTTCCGCCACGGCGCCGAGCATGCCTTCGAGAGCGCCGGCGCAGCGGGCAAAAACAAAGCGCTGGCCTTCGCTCGGCGCGGCTTCCAGCAGCGACAGGCGCCCCAGCGCATCCTCCAGCGCGCGCGCCAGGGTGGAAATCGCCATGAAGCCCGTCGCGGCGGAAATGCTGGCTGTGGTGTGCGCCGCGCGGATCACCTCGTTGCCGGGCACTTCTTCGAGGCCGAGCCTGGCTTGCAGCGTGGCGACGTGTTCGCGGGTTTCCTCCAGGTAGAGCTTGTAGAGCGTGGGCGCCACTTCGATGTCGCCGATACGGACCGGCGGCGGCGCCGGGAAGGAAACCACTTCCGCCGTCGGCTGCGGCGCGGCAGGCGCCTCTTCTGCAGGGACCTCTGCGAAGCTGAACGCTTCGGGCGGCGCTTCCGGCGCTTCTTCGACCGTGAATTCTTCGATCGCAACTTCTTCGCGTGGGATTTCTTCGGGCGCCGCCGGCTCGATAGTTGGCGCTGGCGGTACGGCGGCCTCGACGTCTTCGGCGCCGCCCAGGACCTGGCAGCGGTGGGCCAGTTCGGCATAGTCGAAATGCCGACCGCCACCCGCTTCGAGTTGCAGGATCCAGACTTTGAAGATATCGGCGGCGAGGTCGAGCATGGCCAGCAGCGCCGGCGTGGCGGGGCGCGTTTCGTGCAGCCAGCCGTTGAGCACCTGCTCTACGGCCCAGGCAGCTTCGCCGAGGTCGCTGAGTCCGACCATGCGGCCGCTGCCCTTGAGGGTGTGGAAGCTGCGGCGCAGCGTCACCAGCGCTTCGTGATCGCCGGGGGCGGCATGCACCAGGGGCAGATGCTGGTTGATGGTGCCGAGGACTTCGTTGGCTTCCTCGAGGAAAATGCCGAGCAGTTCCGCGTCGAGATCTTCCTCGCTGGCATCCACCAGCCGCGTGGCCTCGGCCGACGGCGCGGGAGTTTCGATCGGCGCCGGCGGCGGGGCTGGCGGCGGCTCGACCGGAGTCTCGAAACCTTCCACTTCGAAGTCCGGCAGGGCTTCCTCGGCAGCGGCTTCGGCCGCGGCAGGCAATTCCGCTGCGGGCGCTGTTTCCTGGAACAACTCCGGCTCCGGCGTCGGGGCTGCCGCTTGCACCACCGGAGCGGCGGGCTCCGGTGCGGCGGGTTCCGGAGCGGCGGGTTCCGGCGCTGGCGCGGGCGCAGCGACTTCCGCGCGCACGGCCGGGGCGGGCGGTTCGAGGATGGCGTCGATATCGGCGGCGCCGCCTTGCAACTGGGTGACGAAAAAGCCCAGTGCCGAGAGTTTCTTCGCCACGTCCTCGAAATCGCCCGGCTGCGGCGTGAAGCCGGCGGCGGCGAAACCTTCGATGGCGCGCGCGCATTCCGCCAGTATGTCATTGGCACGATCCTGGCCGAGCACCAGGAGCGCGCCCTGGATCTGGCGGATCGGCTGCTGCAGGGCTTGCAGCGTGGCCTGGCGCGAGGTATCGCGGAAGAAGGCATCCAGCGTCTGTTCGATGGTGCCGAGATTGCTGCGGATTTCGCGCGCGACGGATTCGAGCAGCAGCCGTTCCTGCGCCCGGCGCGACATCGCATCGAGATGCGGCAGGTCCAGCATGCCCAGTTCTTCGCCGCGGCCGAGCGCGGCCAGGCGTTCGACGACGGCATGGGTCGAGTGGGTGAAGTCGGCGTCGAGCGACTGGAAGTTTTCCAGCGCGGATTCGGCGAGCAGCAAGGCCGTGGCGATTTCCAGCGCCATGGTTTCGTTGTGCCGGCTCGGGTCGCGCCGCAACTGGTCGGTCTGTTCGAGTATGGCTGCGGTCAGCCGCGCGTAGTCGGGCTGGCCGGTGGCGGCACCCTCTTCGGCGATTTTCGCGGTGCGCTCGTGAAACGGCGGTAGCGCGGCGGCAGTACCGACGCAAAGGCGGTTCCAGTCGTCCTTGGCCGACGCCAGCAGTTCGCGCAGGCGGCGGATGTGCGGCAGCAGCCTTTCGGTTTCCGAAGGCGTGGCGGTCGGCACCATGCCTTCCAGGCGGTAGGCGGCGCGCACGATGGCCAGCGCTTCGCCGCCCGCCGTGGCACAGGCGGCGAGGTACAGGGCTTCGCGCATGAGCTGATCGCTGACTTCGGTCTGGCCTTCGACCAGCTTCTTGATCTGGGCGCCGAGGCGCATGGCAAATCGCTTGGCTTCGGCCTGGTCGGGCAGGCCGTTGGCCGCCAGCGCGTCGAGCACGCCGAACGCGATCCACCAGTAGGCGCGAGCCGCCGGCGTGGTTCGCGTCATTTCGATCATCGCCACCGAAACCCGCATCTCGGCGACGCCCTTGGCGTCGCCCTTGAGCCATTTCAGCAGGCCGCGCTCGAAGCCCAGGCGCGCGGCCTTGAGCCGCGCCGTGAGGGCCTCGGCCGCCAGCGGTGGCGGCTCCTTCTCACGCTTGGGCGGACGCTGGGTCAGATCGGGGAAGAACAGCGCTGCCGGAGCGGGCGCGGTCTGGCCGCGCGCGACGGCCATGGCGCGATAGGGCGCAAACAGTTTCAGCGGCTGGTCGGGATGGCCCGCCATCAGGTCGTCGAGATAGCCGCGCAAGGCGGCGAAGCCGCCTTGCGCGGCAGCCCGCGCGGCGTCGACATCCGGCACTTCGCCGGCGATCAGCGCCGCCAGCAACTGTTCTATCGCCTCGGCGAACTCGGTGATGCCGTCGAGGCCGACGATGGCCAGCGCGCCATGCGCCTGGTGCATGCTGGCGCGCGCCTTGGTCAGGCCGTCGCTGGCCTGATCGGCGGCGTGGGCGGCAAGGCTCTGCCCGGCGCGCTCCAGTTCGAGGTCGATTTCTCCCTTGACCCAGGACAGCGGTCCGATGTCGAGATCCATGCTCATTAGAGGCTAATCACCAGGCCATGCTTCATGGGTTTTGTGCGTTACACCTTGAAGCCCGAAACCGAGCCCTTGAGTTCGGTGGCGAGTTCGGTCAGTTCGCCGATCGATACCGCGGTCTGCTGTGTGCTGGTGGTGGTCTGGCCGGTGATGCGCAGAATGTCCTGCATCGAGTCCGCCACCTTGGTGGCGATGTCGGCCTGGGTCTGGGTGTCGCTCGAAATCACCTGAATCAGGCGTGCCAGATCCTGCGACACGCTGGAGATTTCGTTCAGCGCCTGGCCAGCCGCGTCCGACAGCTTGGCCCCTTCGACCACGCCCTGGGTCGAGTGCTCCATGGCGGCCACCGCGTCGTTGGTGTCGGTCTGAATCGTCTTGACGATCGCGGCAATCTGCTTGGTCGCCTCGCCGGAGCGTTCGGCCAGGCGCTGCACTTCCTCGGCAACCACCGAGAAGCCGCGTCCCGCCTCGCCGGCCGAGGCGGCCTGGATCGCGGCGTTCAAGGCCAGCACGTTGGTCTGTTCGGTAATGTCGGAAATCAGTTCCACGATTTCGCCGATCTCCTGCGAGGATTCGCCGAGGCGCTTGATGCGCTTCGAGGTTTCCTGGATCTGGGTGCGAATTTCGTTCATGCCCGAAATCGAGTTCGACACCGCGGCCGCACCTTTCTGCGCCGCTTCGAGCGAGGCGTTGGCGACGCGGGCCGATTCGAGAGCCGAGGAGGACACCGTCTTCATCGACTTGGCCATCTCAAGCACCGTGGCGTTGGCGTCCTGGATTTCGGCCGACTGGATCTTGGTCGCCGCGAGCAGTTCGTTGGAAGTGCTTTGCGCGGAATTCGAGGCGCTGGTTACTCGCTCGGCGGCATCGTTGATGCGGCGCACCAGCACGGCGAGTTCTTCCACGGTGTAGTTCACCGAGTCGGCAATGGCCCCGGTGATGTCCTCCGACACCGTGGCGCGCACCGTCAGGTCGCCGTCGGCGAGGTCGCCCATTTCGTTCATCAGACGCAGAATGGCGCCTTGCGTCGCATCCTTCTCGGCTTCCGCCATGCGCCGCTGGTGATCGGCTTCACCGCTGCGGCGCACGCCTTCGTCGTTGAAGGCCTTGACCATGAGTACCAGCATGAGCAGGGCCAGCGAGCCGAATACTGCGGCGGCGGTGGAGGAGACATCCTGCTCGGCGGCTTCTTCCTCGTAGGCATGGATCAGTTCCTCGGCGCTGCTGGCCATGCCGCGAAATCCCGTGACGAGGCCGACGCCTGCCGCGCGTGCGCGTGTCAGCGGCTTGAGGTCGCTGGACAGCGCGGTCAGCGCCGGCGGCATGGTTTTCAGTGCCTGCCCCAGCGGGCTGTCTGCGGCAGCCAGACCCTGGATCGCGCCAATGTCGCTGGCCAGTTGCGCGGCCACCGCTTCGTCGAAGCCGGGGCTCCAGGCCAGCTGGATCGCGGCACGCCGCATGCGCTCGACGAGGAAAGGCAGATTGCCGCCGGCGGCGTGCGCCGCTTCCGTGATCGCCGCACTGCGCTGCACCGCTTCGGTGGCCAGACGGTTGATTGCAATGAGTCGATTCTCCTGTGCCAGCACCTGGCTGACGACTTCGTTGTGCTTGAACCAGGCCTCGCGCAAGGCATCGAGCGCCGGCCGCGCCCGCAGGCTGGTGGCCGCGACCTTGATGCCCTTGACTTCGCCGCCCTCGAGCAGGGTTTCCATGAGTTTGCCGAAACTGTCGCGGGCGTCGCGCAATTCCGTGAAGCCCTCTTTCTGTCCCTGCATGGCCGTCAGGGTGGCTTTGGGAATCTGCTGGGTCAGCGGTGCGATATGGCTGGCGACGGACAAATAGGTGCTGCCGCGGGCCGTGGCCTGGACTTGCATGAAGATTGCGGCGATCGAAATCAGCAGGCTGAGCAGGAACACGGTACCCAGGATGCGGAACTGGGTCTGGATGTCGAGATGGCCGATCAAGGGCAACTGGCCGTGGCCGCGCCTGTCCGCCGCCGGTACGGCTCCCGTCGTGGTCGCCCCGGGCGACCTGTTTTTGCGACGGTCGAAGGTCGGCAACTTGAAAGGAAGCTTGAGGGCCATGGTTTGTCCTTTGCGGAACGCTCAGAGAGCGATGTCGAGGTAGTGGGGGTCGGCCAGCAGCGCCGGAATGCGCAACTGGGTCCAGATGACGTCTTGTGCGTCCTTGAAGCGGCCGCCGAGCCAGGGCGCCGTCTCGTCAGCGCCAACTTTCGCTTCTCCCGCCGCGTGCATCTGCAGTTGCGGGCGCAGGCCCAATGCGCGGCGCACCAGCAATGCACTGTTGATGCCGTGCCGGGCGCCGACCAGCAGCAGGCGCGACTGCGAGTTGATCGGCGTCGGCGCGCCGCCACGCCAGGCGGCGAAATCCACCACGCTGTAGAGCACGCCGCGGATGTTGGCGATGCCGGCGAACCAGGGTTTGGTCAGGGGGGCCGGGGTGAGGGCCGGCAGCGGCGCCACTTCCCCGGAGTCGGCCAGGTCGATCAGCCAGTGGCTGCCGCCGGGCAGGTCGTCGGCGCCCGACTCGATGCCGAGCAGGGCCTGTCCGCCTTCGCCGCGCCTGGCCGACACCAGCCGCTCGGAGAGGCTCTGCTGGAACTCGCGCAGGCTGATGCGTTTGGCCATAATTGACGGTGCTTAACCGAGGGCGGCGATCTTGGCCAGCAGGGCCGGACCATCCACCGGCTTGGTAACGTAGTCATGGGCGCCCTGACGCATGCCCCAGAGCTTGTCGGTCTCCTGGTTCTTGGTGGTGCAGATGATGACCGGAATATCCTTGGTCGCCTCGTCGCGCGACAGCGCGCGGGTGGCCTGGAAGCCGTTGGTGCCCGGCATCACCACGTCCATGAGGATCAGGTCGGGCTTGATCTGCTTGGCCCGTGCAATGCCTTCCTCGCCGCTTTCGGCCGTGCTCACGTCATAACCGCCGCCGACCAGCAACTCGCTGAGTATGTGGCGTTCGGTGGGAGAGTCGTCGATGATCAGAATATTTTTGATGGGCATGGTAGCTACCTCGCGAACAAGATGAAAAAGCTGTTCAGGTGCGCGCTGCGTGCGCGGCGACCGTCTTGAGCAGGCTGTCCTTGGTGAAGGGTTTGGTCAGGTATTCATCGGAACCGACCATGCGCCCGCGCGCACGGTCGAACAGCCCGTCCTTCGATGACAGCATGATCACCGGGGTGGCCGCGAACTTGGGATTCTTCTTGATCAAGGCGCAGGTCTGATAGCCGTCGAGGCGCGGCATCAGGATGTCGCAGAAGACCACATTCGGCAGGTGATCGTTGATCTTCGCCAGGGCATCGAAACCGTCCTCGGCCAGCACTACCTGGGCGCCGGCCTGCAGCAGGAAAATTTCCGCAGTCTTGCGGATGGTGTTCGAATCATCGATCACCATCACCTTGATGCCGGAAAGGCGGGGTATTTCGCTCACGTTACTCCATGCTGGCTCAAGACTTCAATCATGGCGACCATGGACGGACCCGAAACACTCACGGAGGCGCGGCTTGCCGCCGGCACCCTCCATCTGCTCCCCGCCGCCCCTTTTGCATTCATCGTTCTTGAGGTCAAGCCTTGTCAGCCGCAATCATACTTAGATTTTGACCATTTCAAAGTCTTCCTTGCGCGCGCCGCATTCCGGACAGGTCCAGTGGGGCGGGACTTGATCCCAGCGCGTGCCGGCCGGCAGGCCTTCTTCCGGTAGTCCCACGGCCTCGTCATAAACGAAGCCGCAGATCAGGCACATCCATTTCGCATAAGGTGGGTCGGCGGCCATGGCTCGATTCTGCTTGATGTCCGCACGCGCTTGCGCCGGAGACCTTATCGGACGACAGGCCTGCAGGCGCCTGCGGCGGGGGCGGTATCCCTTCGGATAGAATTGAAGAATATTAACTCAAGCCGTTGCGCACGTTTATGAGCGTTGCCCTCCCCGCCAACCCGTCGCCGCCCATCGTGCTGACCTTCGCCGCGTCGGATCCCACCGGCGGCGCCGGCTTGCAGGCCGATATCCTGACGCTCGCCAGCCTCGGTTGCCACCCGCTTTCCGTGGTGACGGCGATCACCGTGCAGGATACGGCGGGCGTCGAAGGCGTTCTGCCGATCGATGCGGAGTGGGTCGCCGACCAGGCGCGTGCGCTACTGGAGGACATGCCGGTGGCGGCCTTCAAGCTGGGCATGCTGGGCAGCGTTGAAATCATCGCCGCGCTGGCCGAGGTGATCGCCGACTACCCGGACGTTCCCGTGGTGCTCGATCCGGTGCTGGCGTCGGGGCGCGGCGACCAGTTTGCCGACGAGGAAATGGTCGAGGCCATGATCGGTCTGTTGCTGCCGCAGACCACGCTGCTGACGCCCAACAGTCTCGAAGCCCGGCGTCTGGTTCAGGAGATGGGAGATGCCGGCGAGGACGTCCGCGACCTGGCCGAATGCGCGCGCCGCCTGGTCGGGGCCGGCTGCGAGTACGTGCTGGTCACGGGGACCCACGAGGGCACGCCGCAGGTGATCAACACGCTCTACGGCAGTCATGGCGCGGTGCGTACCGATCGCTGGGACCGTCTGCCCGGCAGCTACCATGGCTCGGGCTGCACGCTCGCCTCGGCGATCGCTGCGCACCTGGCCAGCGGCGTGAATATCGCCGACGCCGTGATGGGCGCCCAGGAATACACCTGGCGCACGCTGGCTGCCGGGTTTCGCCCGGGCATGGGGCAATTCATTCCCGATCGCCTGTTCTGGTCGCGGGAAGAGGACGATGAAGAAGATGAAACCTGATTCGCGGCGTCTTGCGGCGGCAGTTTCCCCATGAAGCTCGCCGGGCTCTGCGCCGTCACACTCGACGATCCCTTGCTGCCGCGCCTGTCGGCGCTGGTCAAGGCGGCGCTCGATGGCGGCGCACCCTTCGTGCAGTACCGCAACAAGGCGGCGTCGCGGCCGCTGCGCCGCGCCCAGGCGGCCGAGATGCTGCGCATCTGCCGTGCCGCGGGAGCCCGGCTGATCATCAACGACGACGTCTGGCTGGCGGTCGAGATCGGCGCCGACGGCGCCCACCTCGGTCGCGATGACGCGCCGGGCGGCTCGCTGGCCGCGGCGCGCGACGCCCTGGGGCCGCAGCGCATCCTCGGCGTTTCCTGCTACAACGAGCTTGCCCGCGGCGAAGAGGCGGCGGCGGCCGGCGCCGACTATCTGGCCTTCGGCAGCGTCTTCCCTTCGCGCACCAAACCCGCCGCGGTGCGCGCCCCGCTCGAACTGCTGGGCGAGGCCAGGCAGCGTTTCGGCCTGCCGGTGGCCGCGATCGGCGGCATCACGCTCGACAATGCACCGCAGGTGATCGCCGCCGGTGCCGACATGATTGCGGTGGTCAGCGACCTGTTCGACGCGATGGACATCAAGACCCGGGCGCAGGCCTATCAGCAGCTTTTCAGTTGAGCCGCGGCAGGCAATCCATGCGCAGCCTGGCGCCGGTAAGATACTGTCCCCCGAACCATTTCAGGATCCATCCATGACGCGCAACGAAGAACTCTTCTCCCGTGCCCAGAAAACCATTCCCGGTGGCGTCAATTCGCCGGTGCGGGCCTTCCGCTCGGTGGGCGGTGCGCCGCGCTTTTTCGCGCGTGGCGAAGGTTCCCGGGTGTGGGATGCCGATGGCAAGTCCTATATCGACTACGTGGGTTCCTGGGGTCCGCTGATCCTCGGCCATGCCGACCCCGATACCGTGCGCGCGGTGCAGGAAGCCGCGGCGAAGGGCTTGTCCTTCGGCGCGCCGACCGAAGCAGAGGTCGAACTGGCCGAACTGCTGGTGCAGCGCGTGCCGAGCATGGACATGGTGCGCCTGGTGTCGTCCGGCACCGAGGCCACCATGAGCGCGATCCGGCTGGCGCGCGGCTTTACCGGGCGCGACATGATCGTCAAGTTCGAGGGCTGCTACCACGGCCACGGCGACAGCCTGCTGGTCAAGGCCGGCTCCGGCCTGTTGACCTTCGGCAATCCCTCGTCGGCCGGCGTGCCGGCCGATCTGGCGCGGCACACCCTGGTGCTCGACTACAACGACGCGCAGGGCCTGAAGGACGCCTTCCTCAAGCACCTCAAGAGCATCGCCTGCGTCATCGTCGAACCGGTCGCCGGCAACATGAACCTGATCGCACCCAAGCCCGAATTCCTCGCTGCGCTGCGCGAGATGTGTACGCTGCATGGCGCGCTCTTGATCTTCGATGAAGTCATGACCGGCTTTCGCGTCGGCCCAGGCTCGGCGCAGGGTCTGTATGGCATCACGCCGGACCTGTCGACCTTTGGCAAGGTGGTCGGTGGCGGCATGCCGCTGGGCGCCTTCGGCGGCCGGCGCGACATCATGGAGAAGATTGCGCCGCTCGGTCCCGTCTATCAAGCGGGAACGCTGTCGGGCAATCCGCTGTCGGTGGCGGCCGGCTTGGTTACCTTGAAGAAGATTGCCGCCGCCGGTTTTTACGAGTCCCTGACGGCGCGCACCAAGTCGCTGGTCGAAGGGCTTGCCGGCGCCGCACGCAAGCATGGTGTGAAGTTCAGCGCGCAGTCGGTGGGCGGCATGTTCGGCGTCTATTTTGCCGACCAGCCGCCGACTTCCTATGCCGAGGTGATGGCCAGCGATAAGGATGCCTTCAACCGTTTCTTCCACGCCATGCTGGATGCCGGTTGCTACCTTGCGCCTTCGGCCTTCGAGGCCGGCTTCGTCTCGGCCGCGCACACGGATGCCGACATCGCGGCGACCGTGGCGGCGGCCGATGCGATCTTCGCCCGCGGCTGAGCGGGCGGCCCGGGCAAGAGTTGGCGCTGGCGCGTCGGCGACACCATGCCGATACTGAATTCCACGGCAGCCTGGATCGTGCTGCTGGTCGCCGGTCTGTGCGAAGTGGCCTGGGCGATCGGTCTCAAATACACCGAAGGCTTCACGCGCCTGGTACCCAGCGCCTGGACCCTGGCCGCCATGGCGGTCTCCGTCGTGCTGCTCGCCTGGTCGCTGAAAACCCTGCCGGTAGGTACGGCCTATGCGGTGTGGACCGGCATCGGCGCCGTGGGTACGGCACTGCTGGGCATGGTCTTGTTCGACGAGTCGCGCGAAGTTGCGCGCCTGGTCTGCATCGGCCTGATCGTGGCCGGCATCCTCGGCCTCAAGCTGGTGACGAAGTAGCGTCGGACGCTGGCCGCGCTCAGTCCTCGCGGATGCGCCTTGCGGCGAGCAACTTGCGCGCCTTGCGGCTTTCCAGCCAGCGCAGCGTGACATAGGTGCCCCAACCGAACAGGCCCATGGCGACGACGAAGGCGCCGTAGGCGACCGGCCAGGAAATTCCCTCGGTCATCATCGAGAACTCCGACATGCCGCCGATGCCGGCGATGATGTTGAGCGGGACGAACACCACGCTGATGGTGGTCAGCTTGGAAATCCGCTTGTTCTGGTTGATGTTGATGAAGCCGACCGTGGCATCCATCAGGAAGTTGATCTTGCCGAACAGGAAGGAAGTGTGGCCGTCCAGCGAATCGATGTCGCGCAGGATCTGGCGCACGTCGTCGTGCTGGTCGGTGGACAAGAGCCGGCTGCGCATCAGGAAGGACAGCGCGCGACGGGTGTCCAGCACGTTGCGCCGGATGCGGCCGTTGAGGTCTTCCTCGTTGGCGATGTCCGAGAGGATTTCGGCCGCCTCGTCGTCGGTGACCTGCGGCGTCAGCACCGTGCGGCTGACCTTCTCCAGCTCGGCGTAGATGTCCTCCAGCGCGTCGGCCGAGTATTCGACGTCGGCGTCGTAGAGGTCGAGCAGCACGTCCTTGCCGTCGGTGACATAGCCCGGCTGGATCCGCGCGCGCAGCCGCTGCAGGCGAAACACCGGCAGTTCCTCGTCGCGCATCGAGAACAGGATGTTGTTGTGGAGGACGAAGGCCACCGCGACGTTGCGCGATTTGTCCTCCTTGTCGAGCAGGAAGTCCGAGTGCAGATGCACCGCGGCATCCTCGCCGATATAGAAGCGCGCCGATTCCTCGATGTCGGTGAGGTCGTCGGCATCCGGCAGTTCGAGGTCGAAGATGTCCTTGACCCACTGCCGTTCCGCCTTCGACGGCGCCAGCAGGTCGACCCAGATCGGTGCCGTGGCGGCGAGATCCTCCTTGCTGTCGATCTGGACCTGGCGCAGGCGGCCGTTCTTCAGTTCGAAGGCGTTCACCGTCGCTGCCTTGCGCGGGACCTCGCTCGTGAGCTGCACGCGCGGCGCGTCGCCGGGCACGGCCGCGGGCGTTTCTCCGGTTTCCTCGTCGAGCGATTCCTGCAGGGCGTCGGAAAGCTCTTCGAGCACGTCTTCGCCCTGCTTCTTGTCCAGCAGTTCCCAGACCTGGACACTCTCGTCCGGCGGCAGCGCATCGAGGATGCGCGCCACGGATTCCGGCGCCAGGGGTTCCAGCCGCGTGCGCAGTGCTGCCCACTCCTGGCGGCGCACCAGATCCTCGACCTCGCGCAGGGTCTCCTGCTCCTCGGCGCGCTGGCGCGCCTCGGTACCATCTTCGGCAGGCGGGTTCAGGATCTCGGACATGGCCGCCGTATTCTAGTCGCGTTCGTCATGGTTCATGGCACTTCCGCACCGCCCATGCGGGCGAGGATCAGTTGTGTGCGGCCATTCATGTAGGCCGAGTAGGGGTTGCGTTCGTAGCGGCGCGGCGCAGGCAGCATCACGGCCAGGCGCGCCGCCTGTTCCGCCCCCAGCTGGGCCGCGGAGACGCTGTAGTAGCGCCGTGCCGCAGCTTCCGCACCGAACACGCCGTCGCCCCATTCGACCACATTGAGATAGACCTCGAGGATGCGCCGCTTGTCCCACAGCAGCTCGATCCAGACCGTGATGATGGCTTCCTCGCCCTTGCGCAGTACCGACTTGGTCGGCGACAGCAGCAGGTTCTTGGCCAGTTGCTGGGAGATGGTCGAGCCGCCGGCCACCACCTTGCCCTTCTTCTGATTCTTCTCGATGGCCTTCTGGATGCCTTCCCAGTCGAAGCCCTCGTGGTCGATGAACTTGTCGTCCTCGGCGGCGATCACGGCGCGTTTCAGGTGCACCGAGATTTTTTCGTAGGGCACCCACTGGCGTCGCAGTTCGAACTTCGGGTTCTTCTGCCTGCCCTCGTCGAGACGCTGGCTCTGGAAGCTGGTGGTGCCGGGATTGACCCACTTCCACCAGACCACCCAGCCCAGGTACCAGGCTTGCCAGAGCAGGAGCAGGCCGAAAAAGGTCGCCAGCCCGAGTTTCAGCCAGCGCGGCGCCGGACGCATCGCTTCAACTGCCCTTCAGCGCAGCGAGTACGGGCGCGGTGTGCGGGCGCACGCCGCGCCAGACGAAGAAGGCCTCGGCGGCCTGCTCGACCAGCATGCCGAGGCCGTCGGCAACCCGGGCGCCGGCGGCACGTGCCTGGGCCATGAATGCGGTTTCGCGGCCATAGACCATCTCGTAGGCGACGCTGCGCGGCCCGAATACGTATGGCGGCAACGGCAGGCTGGCGCCGCTGAGCCCGGCCGAGGTGGCATTGATCACCAGGTCGAATTGACGTCCGGCGAGGCCCGCGAAACCCGTGCCGTCGGGTTTGACGTCGACGGCGCAGCCCGGTAGCCGGGCAAATTCCAGGGCCAGGCGCGCTGCGGTTTGCTCGGTGCGGTTGGCGATCAGCAGTTCGGCGGGGCGTTCCAGCAGCAGCGGCAGGATCACGCCGCGCGCCGCGCCGCCGGCACCCAGCAGCAGGATGCGGCGCCCGGCCGGGTCGCAGCCGAGGTTGTGCTTGAGGTCGCGCACCAGCCCCGCGCCGTCGGTGTTGTCGCCGATCATGGCATCCTGCTCGAAGCTCAGCGTGTTCACCGCCCCAGCCGCCTCGGCGCGCGCGGTGCGCCGCGTGGCGAGGCGAAAGGCTTCCTCCTTGAACGGCACCGTGACATTCGCGCCCTTGGCCGGCCCGTCGCCGGAGGCCATGAAGGTGCTGACCGCGGTGGCAAAGCCGTCCTTTGCCGCGAGAATCGCCTCGTAGCTGATGTCCTGTCCGGTCTGCGCGGCGAACAGGGCATGAATGCGCGGCGACCTGCTGTGGCCGATGGGGTTGCCAAACACGGCATAACGGTCAGTCATGAGGATCCGTCATGCCTTAATCCGCACGCAGCCGGTCGGCATTGGTGAAGGTCCAGGTGCGGGTGATCACGATTTCGTCGGTGTCGCGCCGGATCGATTCGGGGAAGGCCGAGTAGGGCGCTGCCATCCTGACGATGCGTCGCGCCGCCTCGTCGAGCAGGGTCTGGCCCGAGGAGCGGTCGATCTCGACTTCCTTGAGATCGCCGTTGGCCTTGATGGTCACGGTCAGCAGCAGGCTGCCGTAGAGCCGGCCTTTGGCGGCGGCCGGGTAGTTGAGATTGCCGACGCGCTCGATCTTCTGCCGCCAGTCTTCGACGTACTGGGCGAAGCGGTATTCCTCGACCCGCGCGCCGATGTTCTTCTTGCGCGGACGCTTGTTGTATTCCTCCATCTGCCGGGCGATCTGGCCTTCGAGGCGGGCGATGGCCAGCGCGCTGCTGGCGAGATCGGCGCCGGAAAGACTCGGTTCGGGCGCTGGCAGCGGATCGATTTTCGATTTCTCGGCGCTGACCGTCCTTTCGCTCTTGAGGCGCAGCATCTGCGCCTGGGTCTGGGCTTCGAGCTCGGCGACGCGGCGCTTGGCCTCGATCAGCCGGTCGCCCTCCTTGGTGCGCGGCGAAGGCGGCAGGGGCGTCTTGGCCCGGCGGTCCTCGTCGACGTTGCCGCCGCCGTCGAGATTGGCCTGCGCCTTGGCCTGGGCCTTGTCGGGCCGGGCCTTGCTCTTGCTGTTGACCAGGATCACGTCGAGCGCTCGCTCGCGCGCCCTGTCGATGAAGTCCGGCGGCGTGAAGCGCACCGCCAGCACCAGGGCATGGATCAGCAGCGAGGCGCCGATCGCCAGCGTCAGATTGCGTTGCGGCGCATCCATGGCGGCGAGGAAGGCCGGCATGGGCAGCGGTGGCAGGGCCGGCCAGGTAAAGCGCGGCAGGCGGGACGCAATGGGCGGCGTGGGCAGGTTGGGCATGTTAGCCCGCTGATTTTACCCCGCGACCTCGTCGTCCTCGTCGTCGGCAATGGCCGCATCAGGGCTGCTATTGGGCGCCAATTCGGGCGCCGGTTCGAGAAAGCGCAGGCGCAGTTCCGCTTCCAGCAGGTCGATGCCCTCGACGCTCAGGCGCACGTGCGCGCCGCGCGGCAATTCCGGCAGCGAGGGCACCCGCGCGACCAGCGGAATCTCGTCGAGTCGGGCCAGCGACTCGCGCAGCACCTGCGCCAGCACGGTCTGCGCGCCCTGCTGGAGCAGCCAGCGCAGACACCAGTAGCGTTCCATGCCGCGCTGGAATTCGGCGTAGGCGGCGTAGGTCAGTTCGAAGTCGCGCATGGCTGCCAGCAGTTCGGCCGATTTCGGTGGGAATGCCGGCGGCTGGTTCTGCAGCAGCGCGATCAACTGCCATTGGTTCGCCAGGTCGCAATAGCGCCGCAGGGGCGAGGAGGACCAGGCATAGCACTCGACGCCGAGGCCTTCGTGCGCGGCGGCGACCGTGCTCATGCGCACCTTGCCCGCCGTCTGCACGCGGTACAGCGCGGGAATGCCGGCATCGCGCAGCATCGCGCCCCAGGTGGCGTTGGCCATGATCATGAGTTCGGCCACCAGGGTGTCGAGCGGGCTGCCGCGTTCGCGCTGCTCGATGCTGACCATACCCTTGCCGGGCTCGGCCGCAATGCCGCTCTCGGCATTCCAGTCGACGACGAAGTTGTAGTCCTTGCGGTTGCCGTTGTCGGAAGGTTTGCCGCGCCCGGCTTCGAGCACCTGGGCGAATTCCCAGAGCAGCTTGAGTTCGTCGCGGTAGGAGAATTCGGGTAGACCGGCGGCCAGGGTATCGGCGTTGAACAGCGGCTCGATGTCGTGGTGGCGCAGGTTGGCGACGATCGGCACGCGGTCCATCCGCGTCTCGTGGCCGAGCAGGCGGTAGTCGGACGCGACGTCGAGATAGAGCGAAATGGCCGGCACGGTCTGGCCGGCGGCCAGCGTGAAATGCTCGACGATGTCCTGCGGCAGCATGGTGATCTTGCGCCCCGGCATATACACCGTGGACAGCCGTTCGCGGGCGATGCGGCCGAGGTCGGAATCGGGGCTGAAGCCGAGACCCGGGGCGGCGATGTGGATGCCGATGCGCCAGCCGCCATCGGGCTTGGCGGCGACCGAAAATGCGTCGTCGATCTCGGTCGTATGTGCATCGTCGATGCTGAAGGCTTGAACTGCCGCCAGCGGCAGTTCAAGACCTTCAGCTTCGCTGTCTGGTGAGCCATCCCCCCGTCCCCCTTCCCGGGGAAGGGGGCTACTGGTCAGGCGCTGCGCGCCAATTGGACGAGGTGGAGCGAACTCCGGAAAGCCGGTACCGCCCTTGCTCTCGGGGAAGAACTCGAACAGGAAACGACCAAGGTGGTAGTCGTGGGTCGAGGGCAGCGCGCCGCAATCGAACAGCAGGCGCGCCGCGGATTTGCCGGTTTCGCCGCAGGCGGCTTCCAGCGCCTTGGTTTCGCCACGGTTGCGGTCGGGCTTGTAGATCAGCTGCGGCAGGATAGGCGCGAATTCGTCGGGCAGGACACCGCTCTTGAGTTCTTCGACCATGCGCTCGATCAACGCCGCCTGTTGCCGCTTCCTTTCGAGTCCGGCCAGCGCGGCCTGCAGGATTTCCGGCGGCGCCTTGCGGAAGCGGCCGCGGCCCTTGCGATGGAAATAGATCGGCGCCGCATGCAGGCGCAGCAGCACTGCCGCGGCCTGCACCGCATCGGGTTTGGCGCCGTGGTATTCGGCGGCGAGCTCCTCGAAGCCGAACTCCTGTTCGCCGCAGGCTTCCCAGAGGAAATCGACGTCGATGCCCGCCGCGTCGTTTTCCGCGCGCTCCAGCAATTCGCCGGCGGATGGGGCGACAAAGCGCAGCAGCACATTGGTCGCCTTGACCTTGGAGCGCTTGCCGGAGGCCAGCTCGATCTGCAGCGAGCTCACATTGTCGGCCAGCACGCTGCCGGCACGGAAAGCGCCGTCCTCTTCAAACAGGACATTCATGGAGGGAAGCACCCCGGGCGGGGGAGGGGAAACGAGGGGGCGGATTATACCGGTCTGGCGCTGACCATCAGGACCGTGCTGCTCAGCCGGTAGCCGTTCGTCTGGGCATGCGGCGCCAGTTCCGCGCCGACCGCGGCGGCGAGGGCCTGCTGCTTTTCGGCGGGCAGGCGCGCGAGGCTTTCCGCGGCGCCGCCGGCGAGATCGAGAAAGCCCTGCCAGTAGGCGGCGGCATCGGCGAAGTCGAGCGTGAAGCGATAGGGCCGGATCTCGATGTCACCATAGTTGGCGCTGGCGAGACGGCGCTTCAGTTCGTCCGCATCGCCGAAGCGGAATATCGACGGCCGCGCGATCTTGGGCGGCGGCAACAGGCGACGCATGCAGGCCAGCGCGGTCTCGACCAAGGGGACTTCTTCGGCGCGACCCCAGACCGAGAGCGCGAGCAAGCCATCCGGGCGCAGCACGCGGCGGATTTCGCGCAAGGCGGCCTGTTCGTCGGGAAAGAACATCAGTCCCAGGCCGCACAGCACGCGGTCGAAACTGCCGGCGGCGAAGGGCAGCGCCTCGCCGTCTGCGGCGACGCGCGGCAGATCGGGACAGCAGGCCAGCTGGCCTTCGCTGATGTCGCTGGCGACGCTCAGTCCGTCGACACCGACCACGTCGCGTGCGGCGCGCGCCAAAAGGCCGGGGCCGCTCGCCAGATCGAGCACGCGCTGCCCGGGCTCGATGCGGGCGGCGGCCAGCAAGGTCGTGGCCAGTTCGCCGCGGGCGCTCGCGGCGGCAAGATAGCGCGGGCCGATGCGGTTGTAACCGGCGCGTTCGAGACGCTTGAACTGGGCGGCATCGAAACTCACGGGGTGACGGCCGCTCGCGCGGCAGAAGTGCTGAACAGATCGAAGCTGTACACCGCGAGCCCGATCCAGATCACGGCAAAGGCCAGCGCACGGGTCAGGTCCAATGGTTCGTGATAGATCAGCACGGCGATCAGGAAGGTGATCGTGGGCGCCAGGTATTGCAGGAAGCCCAGCAGGTTGAGCGGCAGCCGCCGCGCCGCGACGGCGAACAGCAGCAGCGGGATCGCCGTGACGGCGCCGGTGGCGATCAGCAGCAGGTCGCGCGCCGGCAGCAGGCCAGGCCCGGTGCCGAAGTGGTTCTGGCCGGAATATGCCAGCCAGCCCAGCCAGACCAGCGCCAGAGGCGTCATGCAGACGGTTTCGAGAAACAGGCCGCTGGCCGCATCGAGCGGCAACTGCTTCCGCAGCAGGCCGTAGATACCGAAGGTGCCGGCCAGCACCAGGGCGATCCAGGGCAGGCCACCGGCGCGCACGGCTTCGATCGCGACTCCGCTGGTCGCCAGCAGCACGGCCAGCCATTGCAGCGGACGCAGGCGTTCCTTCAGCACCAGCACACCCAGCGCGACATTGAACAGCGGCAGGATGAAATAGCCGAGGCTGGTTTCTAGGATGTGGCCGTTGTTGACGCCCCAGACGAAGGTCAGCCAGTTGCTGATCACCAGAGCCGAGGCCAGCGCGATCCGCGCCAGCTGCTTCGGCAGGCGGGCGACGCGCAGCGCCTCGCCGAAGCCGCGCCCGCAACCGATGATCAGGGTCATCAGCAGCATGGCCCAGACCACGCGGTGGGCGATGATTTCGTCGGCCGGCACCGCCGCGACCTGCTTGAAGAAGATCGGCACCAGGCCCCAGGTGATGTAGGCGATGATGCCGGCGACGACGCCGCGCCGGGTGTTTTCGCGGGTGAGCGCGGGATGCATGGCGTCCGCTAGCCTTACGCCAGTCCGGCGAAGGCGATGATCGGATCGAGGTAGTCGCCCCAGCGCGTGAAACTGTGGTCGCCGCCGGGCAGCACGGTTTGTCGCGCGCCGGCGTAGCGAGCCACGGCATGGCGATAATCGAGCGTCTCGTCGCCTTCCTCCACCAGCAGCCAGAAACGCTCGGGTTTGCTCAGGGCCGGGACTTCGATGGCGCGCAATTCCTCGATGTGCTGCCGCGTAAATTCGAAGCTTTCGCCCGTGTACAGCCATTGCTGCGGGCCGATATAGGCTTGCAGGGAGAGGTGGGCGACCACCGCCGGGTTGACCAGCGTTCCCTTGAGGTCGAAGGTCTCGGCAAGATACGTCGCGTAGTAGCCACCGAGCGAGGAGCCGACCACCGCGGTCACGCCGTGGCGGGCGATCAGATCTGCGGCCAGCGCGATCGCCGCGCGCGGCGAGGCCGGCAGTTGCGGGCAGATGAACTTTTCGCCGAGACCGCGCTCGCCCATGCGCGCGCCCAGCGCCTGCGCCTTGTGCGATTGGGGCCCGCTGGTGAAACCGTGCAAATAAAGGATCATCCGCAAGCCGCCTTTCAGTGGCTGCTCCAATCGACCAGACCGAACTGCCAGGTCGCCAGCACCACGATGCCGAAGCCGATGCGGTACCAGGCGAAGATGGTGAAGTCGTGGCTGGAAATGAAGCGCAGCAGCCAGCGCACACAAAGGAAGGCGGAGACGAATGAGGCGACGAAGCCGACCGCCCACATGCCGAGATCGTCGATCACCAGCAGGTGGCGTTCCTTGTAGAGCTGGTACACCGTCGCGGCCAGCAGCGTCGGAATCGCGAGGAAGAAGGAAAACTCGGTGGCCGCCTTGCGCGAGAGGCCGAACAGCAGACCGCCGATGATCGTCGCGCCGGAGCGCGAGGTGCCGGGAATCAGCGCACAGGCCTGGGCCAGGCCGAGCTTCACGGCGTCCATCAGCGTCAGGTCCTCGACGCGCTCGACGCGCACCACATGTTCGCGTCGTTCGGCCCAGAGGATGATGAAGGCACCGACGATGAAGGCCGTTGCCACCGCTACCGGATTGAACAGCGTGGCCTTGATCGCCTTGCCGAAGGCCAGGCCCAGCACCGCCAGCGGCACGAAGGCCACCGCGATGTTGCGCAGCAGGCGCCGCGAATCCGCGTCGTGCCCCAGCGTGCCGAAGACCTTGACGATGCGCGCGCGGTATTCCCAGCAGACCGCAAGAATCGCCCCGGACTGGATCACGATCTCGAACAGCTTGCCCTTCTCGTCGTTGAAGTGCAGCAGGTCGCCGGCGAGGATCAGATGGCCGGTAGAGGAGACCGGAAGGAATTCGGTAAAACCTTCGACCAGGCCGAGAATCAGCGCCTGCAGCAGCGGGTGGAAGTCCATGAATTAGGCCGGGCGCCAGTGGTGGCTTGGTGCGGCAGGTGTAAGGCGGCCAAGTCTAGCATGGCGGTCCTGCCGGCAAATGCGCTTCCGGGTGCGGCGGGGAGGGACATCAGGCGAGCGAAGCGCGGCAATTGCCGGCGTGTCGGCAGGGTCAGGACGGACGAAATTTTTTGACCCAGACTGGGTAGAACACAGGGCTGACCGCCTGGATGGTGCTATGCTTTGCGTCGCCGAGAGCCGCCGCTGACTTGTTGATTTATAAAATAAAATCCTGTAATAGCCTCCCTACCATGATCGCTGTATTGCCCATATGGGTGGTGGAGGATTACGATGCCCATCGATTTGCTATTCCACTTTCTCCTATATCCCTAATCCTGTCGGAGTCCGCACATGAGCACCTCAAACAACCCAAACTCCTCGAACAACGACGCTGTTGTAACCAAGAGTGGCGGAGCGGGAGGGGGCAATCCCTCGGCGAATATCGCTGGCAGGGCGCGACATCCGGCAGGTGAGGCTGCGCAATCTGCCACGCCGGCGAAGGTGGTGGGCGCACAGGCGGATGTGGCGGCCTTGGTTCTCCCTACCAATGGCGAGAAGCCGACCCGAATAGCCGGGCGCAAAAAGAAGGAAGATGAGGAGCAGCAAGCTGATCGGTCGGCGGACAGCGTCGAATCCGGCGAGGGCGTCGACCCGACCGCAGCGCTTTCGGATGACACGCTTTTGCTCGCCCAGGCCGACACGGGTGGGGGGGCGGGAACCGCTGGCGGCGCAGCGGCAAGCGGCACGGGGTCGGCAGCAGGCACGGGGTCGGCAGCAGGCACGGGCGCAACTGCGGGCACCGAAGCAGCGGGTGCCGCTGCAACCACGACAGCGGGCATGTCGACGGCGGGAATGCTGGCGGTAGCAGCTGTCGCCGTCGGTGTGGCAGCCGGTGCAGGCGGCGGCGGTACCACCTCGTCAACTCCTGCGCCCGCACCCGGTCCCGATACGACCGCCCCGGTCATTCAGTCCGTGAGCGCCCAGGCCGGCGCCGTGGTACTGACCTACAACGAGGCACTGGATGCGGTGAATGTTCCCGTTCCCGGCGACTTCGCGGTGACCGTCAATGGAGTTCCCAATGTCGTGACCGGCGTTGCGGTGGGCGGGGTGGGCGGCACCAAGATTATCCTGACGCTGACGACACCCGTTGTTACCGGGGATACCGTGAACGTCACCTACACCGATCCGACCGGTGCCAACGATGTCGCCGCCATCCAGGATGCCGCCGGCAACGATGCAATCAGCTTCACCACGGGAGTGGTCGCCGACGGTTATATCCGCGGCGCGCAAATCTACATCGATACCAACAACAACGGCTTGGCCGATGCCAGTGAGGCGCTGGCCGGCGTCGTGACCAATGCCAACGGCAATTTCATACTGCCGGCGGGAGCGCCAGTCGGTGTCATTCTGGCTACCGGCGGCGTCAACATCGATACTGGCGTGCCCAATACCATGGTGTTCAAGGCGCCGGCCGGTTCGACCGTGCTTTCGCCGCTGACCACCCTTGTGCAGACGATGATCGCCCAAAACCCGGGCACAAGCGTGGCCACTGCTTCGGCCGCCATCGTTACAGCGCTTGGTCTGGCGGGTGGTACCGACCTGACGACCTACGATCCGCTTGCGGCTCTGGCAGCCAACGCGGGTGACGCAGCGGCCCTGACGATCCAGAAGGCGGCTGCTCAGGTAGCCACCCTGGTCGACCTGGCGTCGGACGCGCCAGCCGTCGGCAGCACCAGCACGCAAACAGCGGCAACGGTGATCAGCAATATCGTCACGCAGATCGGCGATCCCACCGCGCCGACCCCCATCAGCTTGACCGACGTCGCGGTGATTACCGCGGCACTGGGAACGGCCTCGACCGCCGATGCCACGACAATCGACACGCAACTGACGACGATCGACACCGCCGTGAGCCTCAGCGCGGTGACCACCGCGCAGGCCACCGCGCTGGATACCACGCCTCCCGCCGCGCCGACGTCGCTTACCTTGACGGGTACCGTGTCCGATACCGGCACCACCGGCGACAACATGACCAACGATTCCACGCCGGTCGTGCGCGTCAGCTTCAACAATACGGCCACAGACGGCACCGCTGCCGTTATTGGCAACACGGTGACGGTGTACGAGGGCGTAACCGCAGTCGGCACCGCCACTCTTAGCACGACCGACATTGCCAACGGCTACATCGACGTTACGCTGACTACCGCCCTGACCGGGGACGGCAGCCATTCCCTGACTGCCAAGGTCGCCGACATCGTTCCCAACACGTCCGTGGCGTCCACCGCCTACGCCCTGACCCTGGACACCGTGGCTCCGACCACGGCACCGACCGTCGCCCTGACCTCCGACACCGGCAGCAGCAGCTCCGATGGCATCACCAAGGTTGGTACGCTCGTGGTCGGCGGCATTGGTACCGGCAACACCGCGCAGTACAGCATTGACGCCGGCACGACCTGGACCTCCAGCTTCACTGCCGCCCAAGGCGTCAACAATGTTCTGGTTCGCCAGATAGACGCAGCGGGCAACGGCAGCCCGACGGCAAGCCTGAGCTTCACCTATGACACGACCATCGCCACCCCGACCGTCGCGCTGACGACAAACAGCGGCAGCACCACGGACGCCATCAGCAATGACGCCGCACTGACCCTGAGCGCCGCTGCCGGTGACGTCACGCGCAGCATCACGATTAACGGCGGCACCGCCAGCGGTACCTACACAGCGCCGACGACGGACGGTAGCTATACGGTCGTGGTGACCGACACCGACACGGCAGGCAATACTGCCAATGCGACTCTGAGCTTTACGCGCGACACCACTGACCCCGTCTTTACCAGCGCCGCCACTGCCAACTTCGCCGAGAACGGCACCGGCACCGCCTACACCGTGGCGGCGAGCGACACCAGCCTCATTACCTCGTATGCCATCAGCGGGGGCGCCGACGCTGCGCTGTTCAACATCAATGCCACGACCGGTGCCGTCACCTTCATTGCGGCGCCGAACTTCGAAGCACCCGCCGACGCCGGCGGTGACAATGTCTATGACCTCACGCTGACTGCAACCGATACTGCCGGCAACACTACTGTCGGCGCTCTTGCTGTCGCCATCTCGGTAACCAACGTCAATGAAGCGCCGACGCTGACCAGCGGGGCGACGGCGAGCTTTGCCGAGAACGCCACGGGCACGGTGTATACGGTGACGGCGACCGATCCGGACGCGAGTACGACCTTCACCTACGCCCTGGGCGGCGCCGATGCCGCGCGCTTTGCCATCAACAGCAGCAGCGGTGTCGTGACCTTCGCTACGGCGCCGAACTTCGAGGCGGCCACGGACAGCGGCGCCAACAACGTGTACGACATCACGGTCACCGCC
>JACPUD010000081.1 GCA_016192435.1 Rhodocyclales bacterium
CGCCGCGCAGCTTTTCAAGGCCCTCACGCGTCAGGCCGTGGTCGGAAAAGCCGTTCATCTCCAGCAGGTCGACAATCGCCTTGGCCGTGCCCGAAGAACCGATGGCCTCATCCCACCCTGTCTCGCGAAAGGCGTGGGCGATGGTCTGCAACTCACGTCGCGCCGCGAGTTCGGCCTCCTTAAAGGAGCGCTTGTCGACCCGCCCTTCCGGAAAAAAGCGCAGGCTGAAACCGACGCAGCCCATGTAGAGGGATTCCAGCCGGATCGGATCGATGTTCTGGCCGATGATGAATTCGGTCGAGCCGCCGCCGATATCGACCACCAGTTGGCGCGTCTTTGGATTGGCCAGCGTGTGGGCGACGCCGAGAAAGATCAGGCGCGCCTCTTCGCGGCCGGCAATCACCTCGATCGGAAAGCCGAGCGCCGCCTCGGCCTTTTCCAGGAAAGCTTCGGCATTCTTCGCCACGCGCAAGGTATTGGTGGCCACCGCGCGCACGGCGCCCTTGTCAAAGTCGCGCAGGCGTTCGGCAAAGCGCGCCAGCGCTTCGACGCCGCGTTGCTGGGCGGCCGTATCGAGCCGCTTGTCGGCCGTCAGGCCCGCCGCGAGCCGGACCGACTCCTTGAGTCCGTCGAGGGGATAAATCTGGTTGGCCACGACCCGCCCCACTTGCAGCCGAAAGCTGTTGGAGCCGAGATCGACCGCGGCGATCAGTTCGTAGGCCATGTGGCGATTCTACCTCGCGCCAAAAGTTTGACTCCTGTCATGCTACGGTCACAAAACTGACACATAATTATCCGCTTCGAATTATCCGGAAGACTCCATGTCGCCCCCGCGTCGATTTCCCGCAGAGCAGTTCCTCAACCGCGAACTGTCCCTGCTCGCCTTCAACCAGCGCGTAATCGCCCAGGCGGCCGACGGCCGGGTACCCCTGCTGGAGCGGCTGCGTTTTCTGTGCATCGTCTCGTCGAATCTCGACGAATTCTTCGAAATCCGCGTCGCCGGCCTCAAGGAACAACTCAAGCTCGGCAGCCATGCCGCGGGCGCCGACGGCATGCCCCCGCTGGAGGTTTTCCGCCGCGTCACGGAACAGGCGCATCAACTGATCGGCGAGCAGTACGCACTGCTCAACGACGAAATACTTCCCGCGCTGGAGAAAGAGGGCATTGCGTTCTTCCGCCGCAGCCTGTGGACCAACGAACAGCGCGCCTGGATCCGCGGCTACTTCCACAAGGAAGTCATGCCGGTGCTGACCCCGATCGGGCTCGACCCCTCGCATCCCTTCCCGCGCGTGCTGAACAAGAGCCTCAATTTCGCCGTCGAACTGGAGGGCACCGATGCCTTCGGCCGCAGTTCGGGCGCCGCCATCGTCCAGGCGCCGCGGGCCTTGCCGCGGGTGATCCGGCTGCCGAAGGAGCTCTGCGGCGTCGATTACGGCTTCGTCTTCCTGTCCTCGGTACTCCACGAATATGTCGATGAGCTGTTCACCGGCATGCACGTACTGGGCTGCTACCAGTTCCGCGTCACGCGCAATTCCGACCTCTTCGTCGACGACGAGGAAGTCAAGAACCTGCGCATCGCCCTGCAGGGCGAACTGCCGCAACGCCACTTCGGCGATGCGGTGCGCCTCGAAGTGGCCGACAACTGTTCGGAAATCATGACCGACTTCCTGCTGCAGCAGTTCGGCCTGGAACGCAGCGACCTGTATCGCGTGCCGGGCATCGTCAATCTGGTGCGGCTGATGTCGGTGCCCGACCGGGTGGATCGCCCCGACCTGATGTATGCGCCCTTCCAGCCCGGCCTGCCCAAGGTGCTGACCAAGCGCTACGACATCTTCGCCAGCATCCGCAAGCACGACATCCTGATGCATCACCCGTTCCAGTCCTTCACCCCGGTGATCCAGCTGCTGCAGCAGGCCGCGGACGATCCGCAGGTGGTGGCGATCAAGATGACCGTGTATCGCACCGGCACCGACTCGGTATTGATGGAGCATCTGCTGCGCGCCGCGGAAAAGGGCAAGGAAGTGACGGTGGTGGTGGAACTGATGGCGCGTTTCGACGAGGAGGCCAATCTGTCGATCGCCGCCCGCCTGGAGCAAGTCGGCGCCCATGTGGTCTATGGCGTGGTCGGCTACAAGACCCATGCCAAGATGCTGATGGTCTTGCGCCGCGAGGATCAGGGCTATCGCCGCTACATCCATCTCGGCACCGGCAACTACCACCCGCGCACCACGCGCTTTTACACGGATTTCGGCCTGCTCACGGCCAATCCGGAAATCGGCGAGGACGTCAACGAGGTATTCAAGCAGCTCACCGGCCTGGGCAAGGCCGGCGCACTGAAGCACCTGTGGCAGGCTCCTTTCTCGCTGCATTCGAAGATGCTGGCCGCGATCCAGGCCGAGATCGAGGCTGCCCGCGCCGGCAAGTCGGCGCGCATCATCGCCAAAATGAACTCCCTGCTCGAACCGGAAATCATCACGGCCCTCTACGAGGCCAGCCAGGCCGGCGTCAAGATCGATCTGATCGTACGCGGCGTCTGTTCGCTGCGTCCCGGCGTCAAAGGCCTGTCCGAGAACATCCGGGTGCGCTCGGTGATCGGACGTTTCCTCGAACATCACCGGATTTTCTATTTCCACGCCGGCGGCCAGCAGAATATCTACCTGTCCAGCTCCGACTGGATGGAGCGCAATTTCTTCCGCCGCATCGAGATCTGTTTCCCGGTGCTGGAGCCCAAGCTCAAGCAGCGCGTGCTCAAGGAAGGGCTCAAGCCCTACCTGGCCGACAACTGTCAGGCCTGGGAAATGGACAGCAGCGGGGAATACCGCATCAAGCCGACCAAGCGTCCCCGCATCAGCGCCCAGGAACGCCTGCTCAAGGACATGGGGGTCAGCGTCGTCAGCGTAACGTGACGCGCGTCATCACGTTCGCCATGCCCTCGGCCATGTCGGCGCCGAACTGCTTGGCGAATTTCTCGGCGAAGTTCTGCTTGACGCTGAAATCGCGTATTTCGCTGGCCTTGAACACGTCGCGCGCAACGCTGTCGACCGTGCCGTAACCATCGGCCAGCCCGAGCTCGATGCTCTTGGCGCCGCTCCACATGAGGCCGGAGAACATCTCGGGGGTTTCCTTGAGGCGCTTGCCGCGGCCTTTTCTGACCACATCGATGAACTGCTGGTGAATTTCACCCAGCATCTGCTTGGCATGATCCTTGTGGCTTTCGTTTTGCGGCGAGAAGGGATCGAGAAATCCCTTGCTCTCGCCGGCAGTCAGCAGGCGACGCTCGACACCGAGCTTTTCCATGGTGCCGGTAAAGCCGAAGCCATCCATCAGCACACCGATCGAGCCGACGATGCTGGCCTTGTCCACGAATATCTTGTCGGCCGCCGCGGCCACGTAATAGCCGCCCGAGGCGCAGACGTCCTCGACCACGACATGCAGGGGAATTTCCGGATGCGCGGCCCGCAGGCGGCGCATTTCGTCGTTGATGATGCCGGACTGGACCGGGCTACCGCCCGGGCTGTTGATGCGCAGGATCACGCCGGCCGTATGCTTGTCGTCGAAAGCCGCCTGCAGGGCGGTAATGATGTTCTCGGCATTGGCGTCGCCCTTGGCCTTGATGACACCATTCAGATCGACCAGTGCCGTGAACTTGGCGCCATCGGCGAACTTCTCGGTTTGTCCCCATTCCATTGCCAGACCAAGAATGACCACCAGGTAGCCAAAGCCGAGCAGCTTGAAAAAGATGCCCCAGCGGCGACCGCGACGCTGCTCGGCGAGAGCCTCCATGGCCAGTTTTTCCAGCACCTTGCGTTCCCACTGCTGATCATTGCTATCCGACACTTTGCCTGCCTTCCTCAATCAAGAATATTTGTCCCCCGTCCTCAAGCACCGACAAGGCGACCAGCCCTTTGCCATTGCAGCGTCCGCCCATGCAATGCCCGGTATCAGGGGCGTAGAGCGCGCCATGCGTAGCGCAAATCAAGTATAAGCCTGAATGATCGAAGAACTCTCCTGGCTGCCAGTCCAATTCGACCGGAATATGGCCGCAACGGTTCAGAAATGCGTGGACTTGCCCGCGATAGCGCACGGCGAATGCCGGCTCCGCAATCCCCGCTCGATCGACCGTGAACCGCAGGCCATGACCGCCGTCGACCAGTGCGTCGCTGTCGCAGATCAGGCGCCGCTTCAGGCCTGCTGTCGCAGCCACGCCGCCAGTTCGGCCACATTGGCCGCACAGTAAAGTGGGGCTTCCGCCTCCAGGCTTTCACGCGGATGCGCGCCATAGGCCACGCCGAGCGCAGCAACCCCCGCATTCCTCGCCATCAGCAGATCGTGCGTGGTGTCGCCTATCATCAGGGTGGCATCAGGCTCGACGCCGAATTCGGCCATCAATTCCTCCAGCATCTGCGGATGCGGCTTGGAATGGCATTCGTCGGCGCAGCGCGAGGCCTGGAAACGCGGCCCCAGCCCGCTGACCTCGAAAGCCCGGTCCAGCCCCTTGCGCGTCTTGCCCGTGGCAACCGCAAGCATGTGTCCGGCCGCAGCCAGTTCGTCGATCAGTTCCACTGCGCCGGCAAACAGCAGCAGATCCTGATCCTGCGCCAGATAGTGATGCCGATAGCGCTCCGCCACCGCCTGGTAGCGTTCCGTCGGCAAATCCGGCAGGGCGTGGCGCAAGGCATCGATCAGGCCCAGGCCGATGATGTGGCTGGCACGTTCGTCGCTGGGCGGCGGAATGTCGAGATCCCGCGCCGCAGCCTGGATGCTGGCAACGATGGCACCGGTGGAATCCATCAGGGTACCGTCCCAGTCGAAAACGATCAGTTCAAAACGTTTGGCCATAAGTCCTTGCTTCGTTCTTGTCGAGTTTTTCGGTGAAGCTGCGCAATTCGTCCGGCAACGGCGCTGCGAGTTCCACCGGCGCGCCCGAAAGCGGATGCGGCAGCGCCAGCTTGGCGGCATGTAGAAACATGCGGCCGAGTCCGGCCTTCTGCAAGGTCTTGTTCAGGGAAAAATCGCCGTACTTGTCGTCGCCGGCGATCGGAAAGCCCAGATGCGCGAGGTGCACCCGGATCTGGTGGGTACGCCCGGTCTTGAGTTCGACCTCGACCAGGCTGAAGTTCTCCCAGCGTGCCACCAGTCGCATGATCGAATGCGAGGCCTTGCCCTCGGGATTCACGCTGACCCGTCGCTCTCCCTCGGCGGTCAGATACTTGAGCAAAGGCAGGCGCACATGCTGCAGTTCGTTGCGCCAGCGCCCCTTGACCAGGGCCAGATAGCGTTTGGCTATTGCACCGTCGCGGAACATGTCATGCAGCCTGGTCAGCGCGGCACGCTTCTTGGCCACCACCAGCAGACCCGAGGTGTCGCGGTCGAGCCGGTGGGCCAGTTCGAGAAACTTCGCCTGCGGCCGCGCCCGGCGCAGTTGCTCGATCACGCCGAAGGACACGCCGCTGCCGCCGTGCACTGCGACGCCGGCCGGCTTGTCGATCACGATGAGCGCCTCGTCCTCCCAGACGACTTCAAAATCGCGTGCCGGAACAGCGGCTTGCGACGGCCGCTCGGCGGTGCGCAGGGGCGGCACGCGCAAGCGGTCGCCGATCTTGAGCCGGTATTCCGCGGGCACCCTGCCCTTGTTCACCCGCACTTCGCCGCTGCGTACGATGCGATAGATATGGCTTTTCGGTACGCCTTTGGCGATACGCAGCAGAAAATTGTCGATGCGCTGGCCTTCGGCCTCTTCGCCGACCTCAAGCCAGGTAACCGAATCTTTGCTTAAGTCCTTCATTTGCAATATACTGCTCGCTTGGTTAGCCGTCCCGAGACGGTGTGCCCGGCGGCCCGAAGTGGCGTCGGTGGCACGGCTCCCGGGGGGTTGTTGCCGTAAATGCAGCGTCGCTTGTCAGCGATCAAGTGCATGGCGGCGACAAGGGCGCGAAAGCAACAGGAAACAACCGCCGGAACTCACAACTCCGACCGGTAACGCGACCAGCTGATCTCAGGGTGTTTCGCTCGCCCGAAAGAGCGATACTACTAGATTGCGCGCTACACACGCACAGATTTGGGCACAGATTGCCGGACGCTGACTGCAAGTCAACGACCGCCTTACCGAAGACAAGTCATCAACCCCGTTTGCCACGCTAAACCTTAGGCACCATGAAACTGCCAAACCAACTGCAAACCCGAGTCACACCGCCCGCGTCCTGACGCCCGCGGTGTGCGACTTGTCGTGCCCGCCTGGCTTGTATGCGCGCGGGAGCACACATGAAACGCATGCTTTTCAATGCGACGCAGGCTGAGGAACTCCGCGTCGCGATCGTCGATGGTCAGAAGCTGATTGACCTCGATATCGAATCAGCCAACAAAGAGCAACGCAAGAGCAACATCTACAAGGCCGTCATCACGCGCATCGAGCCCAGCCTCGAAGCCGCCTTCGTGGACTATGGCGCCGAACGCCATGGCTTCCTGCCGTTCAAGGAAATTTCCCGCACCTATTTCAAGCCCGGCGTCGACGCCGGCAAGGCGCGCATCCAGGACGTTCTCAGCAACGGCCAGGAATTGATCGTCCAGGTCGAAAAGGACGAGCGCGGCAACAAGGGCGCGGCGCTGACCACCTACGTCTCGCTGGCCGGTCGCTACCTGGTGCTGATGCCGAACAATCCTCGTGGCGGCGGCGTATCGCGCCGCGTCGAGGGCGACGACCGCCAGGAATTGCGCGAAATCATGGACCAGCTCGTGGTTCCCAGCGGCACCAGCCTGATCGCCCGCACCGCGGGCATCGGCCGCAGCCTCGAAGAACTGCAGTGGGACCTGAACTACCTGCTGCAACTGTGGACCGCCATCGACGGCGCGGCCAAGGCCCAGAGCGGCGCCTTCCTGATCTACCAGGAATCCAGCCTCGTCATCCGCGCCATCCGCGACTACTTCCACTCCGAAATCGGCGAGATTCTGATCGACACCGACGACATCTTCGAACAGGCGCAGCAATTCATGGCGCATGTGATGCCGGGCACCGTGAATCGCGTCAAGCGCTACCACGACGACGTGCCGCTATTCTCGCGCTTCCAGATCGAGCACCAGATCGAATCGGCCTACTCGCGCCAGGTCACGCTGCCCTCGGGCGGCGCCATCGTCATCGACCATACCGAAGCCCTGGTTTCGGTCGACGTCAATTCCGGCCGCGCCACCAAGGGCAGCGACATCGAGGAAACGGCGCTGCGCACCAACTGCGAAGCCGCCGACGAAATCGCCCGCCAATTGCGCCTGCGCGACCTCGGCGGGCTGATCGTGATCGACTTCATCGACATGGAATCGGCGAAAAACCAGCGCGAAGTCGAGAACCGTCTGCGCGACGCGCTGCACTTCGATCGCGCCCGCGTCCAGACCGGCAAGATCAGCCGCTTCGGCCTGCTCGAACTCTCGCGCCAGCGCCTGCGTCCGGCACTCGCCGAGACCAGCTACATCACCTGCCCGCGCTGCACCGGCACCGGCCACATCCGCAGCACCGAATCGGCCGCGCTGCACATCCTGCGCATCCTCGAAGAGGAATCGATGAAGGAAAATACCGGCGCCCTGCATTGCCAGGTGCCGGTGGATGTCGCCACCTTCCTGCTCAACGAAAAGCGCGTCGACATCTCGCGCATCGAAATGCGCCACCGCGTCAATCTGGTGATCGTGCCGAATCGCCACCTGGAGACGCCGGCCCATGAAATCGTACGCCTGCGCCACGATCAGCTGAATGCCGAGGGCGTCGTCCTCGCCAGCTACCAGATGGCGGAAAAGCCGATCGAGGAAGCCTATCAGCCGCCCTCGGCCAACGCCGAAGCCAAACCGGTCAAGATCGAAGCCGCGGTCAAGGGCATCACGCCCGACCAGCCGGCGCCGATCGTCGAGCCGAAGGCTGCGGCGCCCGTCGCCCAGCCCGTGGCGGCCCGCGAAGCCGGTTTCTTCAGCAAGCTGGTGTCCTTCTTCACCGGCAGCGCGACGCCCGCGGCGCCGGCACCTGCCGAAGCCAAGGCCGACCGGCCGCCACGCCGCGAAGGCGGCCGTGACCGCAACCGCGACGGCAATCGCGAAGGCGGTCGTGGCGGTCGCGATCGCAACAATCGCCGCGACAACCGCGAAGGCGGCGAACGCAAGGAACGCGGCGAGCAGGCTCCACGCCCGCAAGGCAAGCGCGACGAACTGCAAGCCGAGAGCGGCGGCCGTAAGCCGCGCGAGCCACGCGAACCCAGAGAACCCAAGGAAGCCCGCGAGCCCAGGGAAGCCCGGGAACCGAAGGAAGTCCGCGAACCACGTCCGCCGCGCGAGCCGCGTGAACAGCGTCCGCCGCGTGGCGAGGCCGCACAAAACGCCGTGTCGCCAGCGCCAACTCCCGGCAACGAAGGCGGTGCCGAGGGCGAAGCCCGTAGCGGACGCCGCAGTCGCGGCCGCGGTCGCGGCCGTGGGCGCAGCGAGGAAGGCAGCACGACGGAAGCCGCAACAGCGGGATTCGTCGCCGCTCAGGCGACCATGCCGGCGGCCGAAGAAGCCGGCGTCGCCGTAGCAATGCCCGCCGCGGTGATCGAGCCGGTAACGCCTCCCGTAGCGGAAACGACTGCTCCGGCGGTCCCGGAGCAGGTCGCGGCGCCAGTCGTCGAAGCCGAAGTCCCGGCGGAAGTCGCGGCGCCTGTCGCGGCTGAAGTCGAGGCGCCGATGACCGCTGTCGTGGCTGAGCCGGTCGCACCGGTGGCACCTGTCACCGCGCCGGCACCTGTGGCGCCAGCGCCGCAGCCCGTAGTGCAAGCGGCAATCGCCCCTGAACCCGTGGCGGCCCCTGTTGCCGATCCGATCATCGTGCCGCCGGCAGCGCAGCCCGCCCCGGTCGATGTCAAGGATTCCCTGCAGCAGGTCGGCCTTGTGATGATCGAAACCAGCCATGCGGCACCGGTCGCGAACAGCTTCGCGCCGGCACAGCCGCTTGGCCGCAAGCCGAAGCCGGCGCCGGTGATCCCCAACGAGCCGCTGCAACTGGTGGAAACCAAGCACGACTGAGGTGCGAGGCGGCTCAGTCCGCCGGGCCGGCTAACGCCGGCCGCAAAGTGCCTATGAGCTCTGCAACGGGCGCCCGAGGGCGCCCGTTGTTGCGTTCACCTGGCGGCGAGCTGGCGGATCAGTTGGCTTGCCGCATCCTCCACCAGGTCGAGCACATGTTCGAAGCCCTCGGCGCCGCCGTAGTAGGGGTCGGGCACCTCGGACAGGTCGAAGCGTTCGCTGAAATCGAGCAGCAGCCCCAGCTTGTTCCGGTGCTGCCGCGGGCAGGCGCGCTGCAGCGTTTCCAGGTGGTCGGGACCCATCGCCAGCACGCGGTCGAAGCGAATGAAATCGAACTCCGTCACGCGGCGCGCGCGCAGGGACGCCAGGTCGTAGCCGCGGCGCAGGGCTGCGGCAACGCTGCGCGGATCGGGCGGCTCACCGA
>JACPUD010000082.1 GCA_016192435.1 Rhodocyclales bacterium
ATCATCCGGCAGGCAGCGCGGCGTCGACGGTGAGGTCCGCGGCGGCGATCTGCGCGGCGATTTCCGCGGCGTCGAGGCGGACGAAATCGGCTTCGTGCGCCAGCGCAAAGCCGCCGGCCATTTCGTACCAGGCCGGCGCAGCCAGCCAGGGGGCGTAGGCGACTTCGCCCTGTTTGCGCCGCGGCAGGCAGTAGAGCCTGCCTGACGCGAGCACCAGGTTGTAGGCGATCGCCCGCTGGTGCAGCTCGGCGATGAATTCATACGCCGCCGGCAGCCGGTCGAAGCTCAGGCAGCGGCAGGGATAAGGCTCGGCGCCGCCGTTGTGGCACCAGCGCGCGTCCGCAACGGGCAGCGGCGCGGTGCGCAGGAAGGTCTGGAAGTGCAGGTGATTCACCGAGGCATGGGCACCGTAGCTGTTGTAGCCGATGCCGAAACCCGGCAGGCGTTCGCCCAGTTCCCGCGCGAGCTTCCACAACCAGGCAAAGTCCGCCGCTTCGAGGAACTGCGGCTGGTGGGCGCCGATGTCCGGCACCAGCAGGCCGTGGTAATCGGCAAAGGGAAACTTGTTGTAGAGCAGCGTCGCCTCGCGGCCGCCGAGCGCGCCCTGCCAGATGATTTCCCGGCGCAGGAAGGGCTTGTCGAAGTGAAAGCGCGCCGCTTCGAATTCTGCGCGGATGCCCGTGACGGAAGCATTGCCGTGGCGGGCGGGACGCAAGGCCCGCAGCGGATTGAACTGCAGCTCCCACGGCCCGGCGCGGCGCAGTTCGGTCGGACGCAGCGTTTCGAAACCATGATCGAGAATCCGGCGCAGTACCGCGACGTCGTCCGCCGCGCCTTGCAGCACACGTCCTTCCCGCGCCGCCGCTGCCTGCCCGGCGGCGAGCCGGGCGAAGCAGAGCTGCAGTTCGCCGTGCAGTTGCGCCCAGATGCGCGGCTCGAAACTGGCGTTGGCCAGCACCAGGATGTCCTCGCCCAGTTCGCCGCTGACGCGCAGCAGATCGACCAGCCCCTGTTCGAAGCGGTCGCGGAAAATATCGGCCGAGCGGAAGATGTCGGGGTTCATGGGCAGGGTCGGTCGGGTGAGCAAGGAGGCAGTTCCATCAGGCCTGGCGATTTTGCTTGAATCGGGTGAGCCGAGGAGTCGCGCAGTTTAGCTGCTGCATCGCCATGCTGCGCACCATGGCTTTGCCTGCCGCGCAGGTCGCTTCGACTTGCGCGGCAGCGCGGCACGCAAGAGTTGGCGCTGGCGACACGGCGCCGGCGCCGCGGCGCTTGCCTAGCTCAGGTAATCCAGGCGCAAGCGCTGCTGCAGCGTGCGCGCCAAACGAAAGGCCTCCTTGAGAATCTGCCGGTCGAGCTTGTGCAGCCGATCGGGATTGATCCGGTTGGTGGCCGCCGGAAACTCGCCCGAGACCTGGTTCTGCAGGCGCAGGCGCTGGATCTGATAGAAGGCGGCGGCCATCGCCGCGACTTCCTCGACCGGCATGCCCAGCGCCGGGCGCACGCTGCGCAGGCGCTCGACGGTGTTGGTCTGTTCGATGCCGTGCGCCAAGGCGTAGATCCGCACCGCATCGACGAACAGGCGTATGCCCTGGCCCTTGAGATCCAGCGTATGGGGAAACTCCTTGCCGCCACCGAGACGGAAGTCGCGCCACCAGCTCAGTGGCGGCTCCTGTTCCAGCGCGGTGCAGGCCATCGCGCGCAGGAAGGCGGCGTTGCCTTTCAAGCGGTGCAGCAGCCAGTCCTGCAGCTCGGTCACCAGTTCCTCGCGACCGTAGAGCGGCCGGAAATCGAAAAAGATCGTGGCGTTGAGCAGGGCCTTGGGCTCGGGCACCACGATCCAGTCTTCGAAGCGGTGTTTCCATTCGTCGAAGGAAAGACACCAGGCCGGATTGCCGGCCATGATCTGCCCGGTGCATAACGGGAAGCCGCAGGCGTCGAGCGCCCGATTCACGGCCTGGGCGAAGGGCAGGAAGCTCTGCCGCAGATCCTCCGCCTCGGCGTCCGATTCCGCCGCGAACACGATGCCGTTGTCCTGATCGGTGACCAGCGTCTGCTCCAGCCGGCCTTCCGAGCCGAAGACGATCCAGCACCAGGGCACGTAGGGCAATTCGAATTCGCCTTCGACCAGATCGATCACCTGCAGCGCGACCAGGTCGTTGAGCGCGGAAATCCATTCGCACAGGGCTTCCGGCCCCTCGCCTTCGGCCAGTCGCCGCGCGGCGAAGCGGCGCACGGCCGTGGTCTGCCGCGCCAGTTCGGCAATGCTGCGGGTGGCCAGGATGGCATTGGTCAGGCTCGCCGAGTCGGCCGCCTGCATGCCGTACAGATCGCCCTGGGAGACCACGTTGTAGAGGCGCCCGTCGGCCCTGGTCAGGATCAGCTGGCGCATGCCGCGGCGGAACATCAGCACCATGGCCTGATGCACCGTGGCGTCGGCCGGCAGGCTGGCCAGGCCGCCGGTCATCATGCCGGCGACCGGGCCGGCCAGGTCGCAGTCGTCGTTGATGATCGAGCGCATCAGCTCGCGCAGGCTGACGATGCCCAGCGGCACGGCCGTCGCCGGATCGACCACCACGGCCGCCTCGGCCCCCTGCAGGTCGATCGCGCGCAGCGCTTCGCGCACCGAGCACGCCGGATCGACCACCACCGGCGGCGCCAGCGGCAGCCGGCACAGCATGGTGTTGAGATTCACCGATACCGCGTCGCAGGCGTCGATTTCAGTAACGGATGCGGGCATGGTAGGTTTTCTCGCTGGCCGCGCGCGCCGCGCCGAGGGTGCGGATGCCGCGCTCGACCAGTAGCGGCAGCATCTTGAGGAAGACCTCGGCGGTGACGATGGCGTCGCCGACCGCGGTGTGGCGTCCCATCACCGATACGCCGAGGCGTTCGGCGATGGCTTCGAGGCGGTGCGTCTCCTGGTTCGGAAACAGCACGGCGGAGAGCAGGAAGGTGTCGAGCACCGGGCGATCGAAGCGGATGCCGGTAGCGGCTTCCTTGAGTTCCAGGAAGCGCATGTCGAAGGCCGCGTTGTGCGCCACCAGCACGGTATCGGCGACGAAGGCGCGAAAGATCGGCAGCACGCGTGCGATCGGCGGCTGGCCGGCGAGCATCTCCGCCGTGATGCCGTGGATCTTCACCGATTGCGGCGGCAGGCTGCGTTGCGGATCGATCAGCTGGTCGAATGCCTCGTGCCGCAGCAGGCGGCGATTGACGATGCGCACCGCGCCGATCTGGATGATCTCGTCGCCGGCCGAGGGTTCCAGGCCGGTGGTTTCGGTGTCGAACACGGTGTACGCAAGCTGCGCCAGGAGCCGGTCGTCCAGCGCCAGATCGGTCTCCTCGTCCCGGAACAGGTCGAAGTCGTAGAACTCGGGACGGCTGTCCACCGTCGCTCCCGCCGCGCCGGGAAGCCCGGCCTCCTGCGCGCTGACGGCCGGCAGCAGGAAGCGAAAGAAGGCACGGTAGGACGCGTGGTCGCGCTGGAACCAGACCTCGCCGGCATTGCGCTCGACCACATCGCGCACGGTCAGCGGCGTGGCTTCCCCGGCCGCATTCATCGGATCGAGTTCCCAATGCATCACGGTCTCGGTGCTCATGAACACGCCCGACCAGATCAGGTCGATATGCGCCATCGCGCCGTCGCGGCTCAGGCGCAGCTTGAGGTCGCGGATCCGGTATTCATCATGCAGGCGCGCGGCCAGGTAGCTCATGGCCTGCAACATCGAAAAGCCGTCGACCTTGATCCAGACCCCGGCATCGACCTCATCCAGGCTCACCTGCAGCGCACAGCGGTCGGCGATGCGGCGGCAGGCCGCGGTCAGCAGGTCGGCGCCGAGCATGTCCTCCAGCGGCCAGCGTGCCTTGAGCACGGCGGCATAGGTGCGCGCCGCCGCTTCGACGCGCCCGGCGAGTCCTTCGGCCTCGTCGCGGACCACGGCCAGGAAGCGCCGGCGATCCCCGGCGTCCATGTCGGCATAGTCGTACAGCGTCTCGGCGGCGGCGCGCAGGTTCGCCACCGGGCCGCGGCTGCTCTCGGTCAGATCCTGCAGCAGGCGGTCGCGCGTGGACTCGCTGTCGAAGGTTTCGGTCATGTCCTCGATCATCGTCATGTAGCCGGAGAGCCCCGCGCCGCCGTCGGCCGCGGCCCCGGCTTCGGGAATCGGCGCCACCAGCACGCGCAGCAGGCGCCCGGACTCGGTCGCCGTGACGAAATGGCTGTGGCTGCGGCGCCGGCTGGCGATGTGCTCCAGCGCATAGGCGATCAGGTGCCGGTCGAAGATGCCGTAGATCGACCGCCCCAGGCCCAGCGCCGCCATGCCGTGGCCCGGGGAAGCGGCGAACAGGGCGCGGGCGCGGCGGTTGTAGAGCAGCACGCGGCCATCGAGGTTGCAGACTATGACGCCCTGGGCGAGTTCCGACATGAGCACGGCGAAACGGTTGCGATCGGCCTCGGCCGCCGCATTGGCGGCGCGGATCTGCGCCTCGATAGCGGCCTCGCGCGCCTCGCGCTGGACGGCAACCCGGTTGACCGCGCCGATCAGCTCCTGCAGCTCGCTGCTGCCCTGCGGGCTCAGGCGCACCGTCGGCCGCTCCAGCAAGGCGGCGGCTTCCTCGGCCGCGCGCGCCAGCGGCAGCAGCAGGAACTCGTGGGCCGCGCGCAGGATCAGGAACAGGAAGACACAGGCGGCGAATACAATCATCAGCAGAGCCCCCAGGCGGCGTTCGAGCAGGCTTGCCAGCAGCGCCTGTTCCGGCGCTTCGAGTCCCGCGCCGATCACCAGCCACAAGGCCGCCAGGACGGCCAACAGAAAGCTGCTGGCGACGGCGACGGCGACGATCAGTTTGGCCGGGGAACTCACGACGGCATCGGCGATACGCGGGTTGCCCGGCGCTCAGGCGCGGTCGATCAGCGCCTTGACCTTGGCGACCAGTTCGCGGGTCGAAAACGGCTTGGTCATATACACGTCGGCGCCCAGCGCCAGGCCCTTGGAAACCTCGGTGTCGCGTCCCTTGGCGGTCAGCATCATGATCCGCAGATCCTTGAACTCCGGGTCGAGACGCAGGTCCTGGCAGACTTCGAAGCCGTTGCGCTGCGGCATCATGACGTCGAGTATCGCCAGGTCGGGACGCTCGGCGCGGACCCGGACCAGGGCCTCGGCACCGTTGTGCGCGACGACCACTTCGTAGCCTTCGCGCTTGAGCAGGAACTCCAGTGAAATGACGATATTCGGCTCGTCGTCGGCGATCAGTATCTTCTTGGCCATGATTTTCCTCCTTGCCTTGCTTCTTCTTGTTCTGGCCGAAAGAATACACTGCGCCACGGCCTTGCGGCCATACACATGCGACCGAAAACCTTGCGCCCGCGCCGCACGCAGGCAAAGAAAAGCCCACCGCAGGGTGGGCTCGGGCATTGCCTGATGGGGTGGATCAGGCGGCCGCTTGCGCCGGGATCTGCCGGCTATGGTGCGTGATGCGGTTTCTGGCATCGACGTACACCAGATCGGGCTCGAAATGCTGCAATTCGATCTCGTTCATCATGGCGTAGGTGGCGATGATCAGCAGGTCGCCGGTGGCGGCCTTGCGTGCCGCGGCGCCGTTCACCGAAATGGTGCCGCTGCCGCGCTCGGCGCGAATGGCGTAGGTGGTGAAACGCTCGCCGTTATTCACGTTGTAGATGTCGATCTGCTGGTATTCCTTGATGTCGGCCGCTTCGAGCAGGGCTTCATCGATGGCACAGGAACCCTCGTAATGCAATTCGGCATGCGTCACCGTCACGCGGTGGAGTTTCGACTTGAGCATCGTGCGTTGCATTGTCAGACCTTTCTCATGCAAAGGCGGCAATAAACCGGGAGCCGTCCATAAGGATCAAACTCCCGCCTCGTTCGCTTCTGGCACACCACCGGCATGAGCGCATCGCAGTGACCTAAACTTCCAGATTGTCGATGAGGCGCGTGCTTCCCAAACGCGCCGCCGCCAACACCACCAACCCGGAATCGTGAGCGGACGGCAATTGTAGATCAAGTTTTTTACGCAATGCAACATAATCCGGCACCCAGCCATTGGCGCGCAATTCGGTTATTGCCCCTTGTTCAAGCAGGGGGAAGTCGCGTGCGCCGCCACGCACGGCGTCTATGACTTTGGTTAAAACCTTGCACAGGCGCGGCGCTTCCGCCCTTTCGGCGGCGGACAGATAGCCGTTGCGCGAGGACAGGGCAAGGCCGTCGGCGGCGCGCACGGTCTCGCCGCCGATGATTTCGATCGGCAAATTGAACTCGCGCACCATGTTGCGAATAACCATCAGTTGCTGGTAATCCTTCTTGCCGAACAGCGCGACATCGGGCTGGGCAATCTGGAACAGCTTCATGACCACGGTGGCGACGCCGCGGAAATGCCCGGGGCGGAATTCGCCGTCGAGTATGCCGGCCTGCTCGGGCGGCGGTTCGACGTGGTAGCTCTGCGGCTGCGGATACATTTCCGCTTCGTCGGGCGCGAACAGATGCTCGACGCCGGCCGCGGCCAGCTTTTCACAATCCGCGGCGAAGGTTCGCGGATATTTTTCGAAGTCTTCGCCGGGACGAAACTGCAGGCGATTGACGAATATGGTCGCGGCGACCTGGTCGGCATGGGCCCGCGCCTGGGTCATCAGTGCGATGTGGCCCTCATGCAGGTTGCCCATGGTCGGCACCAGCGCCAAGGTGCTAACCTCGCCGGCCTTGCCGCGCGCCGCGCGCAGGCCGGCGATCGTTTCATGGATCTGCATGGCTCAGTAGGTGTGTTCGGGAGCCGGGAAACTGCCGTCCTTGACGGCCGTGACGTAGGCGATCACGGCGGCTTCGATGCTCGCGGCGCCTGCCATGAAGTTCTTCACGAAGCGCCCCTTCTTGCCCGGATAGACGCCGAGCATGTCGTGCAGCACCAGCACCTGGCCGTCGCAGTCCTTGCCCGCACCGATGCCTATGGTGGCGCAGACCTTGAGCAGGGCGGTGATTTCGCCGGCAAGCTGGGCCGGCACCATTTCCAGCACCATCAGGGCCGCTCCGGCCTGTTCCAGCGCCAGCGCTTCGCGCTTCATGCGCGCCGCGCCCTCCTCGCCCCGCCCCTGTACGTGATAGCCGCCCAGGGCATGCACCGATTGCGGCGTCAGGCCGATGTGGGCGCAGACCGGTACGCCGCGCTCGACCAGGAAATGCACTGTCTCCGCCATCACTTCGCCGCCTTCCAGCTTGACCATTTCGGCCCCGGCGGCGAGCAGGCGCACGGCATTCCTCAGCGCCTGTTCCTTCGATTCCTGGTAGCTGCCGAAGGGCATGTCGGCGACGCACATCGCGCGCTGCGCCATGTGGCCGACGCATTCGGTGTGATAGACCATCTGCTCCATGGTTACCGGCAAGGTCGAGGTCTTGCCCTGCAGCACATTGCCCAGGGAATCGCCGACCAGGATCACATCGACCCCGCAACGGTCCTCCAACGCGGCGAAGCTGGCGTCGTAACCGGTGAGCATGGCGATCTTCTGGGCGTCATGCTTCATGCGCCCGAGTTCAGGCAGCGTGATCGGCTTGTTGCTGGCAAGGTAGGTCATGGTGCCTCCGCAGGGCCGCCCCAAGGAGGCGCCAGGTCAAGAATACGGAAGCCGCGTAGCGGCTGAACCGTTGTCACCCCTTCTCCTGGAGAAGGGGTCGGGGGATATGTCGTCATGGACTGCGGAATATGAAATAGACGGCGCCTAGGATACACAAACCCGCCCACAGGAAATCAAGCTTGAGCGGCTGCTTCATGTAGAACAGAACAAAGGGAACGAATACCGTGAGAGTGATCACTTCCTGCAGGATCTTGAGTTGCCCCAGCGACAGCTCGTGATGGCCGATGCGGTTGGCCGGAACCTGCAGCAGGTACTCGAACAGCGCGATGCCCCAGGAGGCCAGCGCGGCGATCCACCACGGCCGGTCGTTGAGATTCTTGAGGTGGGCGTACCAGGCGAAGGTCATGAAGACGTTCGAGGCCGTCAGCAGCAGCGTGGTCTGCCAGACCAGCGGGATATGCGGCAGCGCGGACATGGCTCAGGCGGCCTGCGGCAGGATTTTCTCGATCTGCTGGTCGGCGCAGCGCAGCAGCAGTTCGGCCACCGCGCCGCGGCCGGGGATGACCAGTTGCGGCGCGATTTCGGCCAGCGGCGCGAGGACGAAGGCGCGTTCGTGCAGGCGCGGATGCGGCAGGGTCAGGTCGGGATCGTCGCTGAGTTCGTCGCCGTAGAGCAGCAGATCGAGATCCAGGGTACGCGGGGCGTTCTTGACGCTGCGCCGGCGGCCGAAGCGGGCCTCGATCTCGAACAGCGCCTGCAGCAGAGTTGGCGCTGGCGCCACGGCGATCAGTTCCACCACCGCGTTGATGAAATCAGGCTGATGCCTGAGGCCGACCGGCGCGGTGCGATACAGCGAGGACGCGGCGGCGAACTCGGTCTGCGGCAGTTCGCGCAGCGCCAGGATTGCCGCCTGCACGGTCGCCACCGGGTCTCCCAGGTTGGCGCCCAGCGCGATGAAGCAAGGCTGGCCCACCTCAGGCTTCGCTGCTCGCCGGGCTGGTGGAATCCCCCTCGCCCGCAGACTTCTTGCCGCGCACGCGACGGCGGCGCTTCTTCGGCCCGCTGTCGGGCATCAGCAGGGCTTCGCGGCCGGCGCCGTCGGCATTCTGGAAGTCGCGCCACCAGTCCGCCAGTTCCATGTCAATCTCGCCGCTCTCGGCGCGCAAGACCAGGAAGTCATAGCCGGCGCGAAAACGCGGCAGCTCAATCAGGCGGTAGGGCGATTTCCCCGCGCGCTTTTCGAAGCGCGGCTGCAAGGCCCAGATGTCCTTGATGTCGCCGGCGATGCGGCGCGTGATCGCGAGCTTTTCGCCCTGCACGTTGAGCACGTCGTCCATCGCCTCGTACAGCGCCGGAATCGGCACTTCACCGCGCGCCTTGCGCGCCTCCCACTCGGCCAGCACCTCGTGCCAGAGCAAGGTGGCGAACAGGTAGCCGGGCGACAGGGACTTGCCGGCCTTGACCCGCTTGTCGGTGCTGGCGAGCGAGAGCATGACGAATTTCTCGCCCAGCGGCTGCTCCAGGATCACATCGAGCAGCGGCAGCAAGCCATGGTGCAGGCCGTCGTCGCGCAGGCGATGGACAGCTTCGACCGAATGCCCGGAAAACAGCAGCTTCAGCATCTCGTCGAAGACGCGCGCCGCCGGCACGTTTTCCATCAACTGCGCCATTTCGCGGATCGGCGCGCGCACCGCGGGATCCAGCGTCAGCCCGAGCTTGGCGGAAAGCCGCACGGCGCGCAGCATGCGCACCGGATCTTCGCGGTAGCGCAGCTTCGGCTCGCCGATCATGCGCAAGGTCTTCTGCTGCAGGTCGGCGACGCCGTGGTGATAGTCGATCACCGTCTCCGAGGACGGATCGTAGTAGAGCGCGTTGACCGTGAAGTCGCGCCGTGCGGCGTCTTCCGCGATCGAGCCGAAGACGTTGTCGCGCAGCACGCGGCCATGCTCGTCCTTGACGGTATTGACGTCGTGCGCGGCGCGGAAAGTGGACACTTCGAGCGTCTCGCCGCCCTGCATCACATGCACGATCTGGAAGCGGCGGCCGATGATGCGCGCGCGGCGAAACAGCGCGCGCACCTGCTCCGGCGTGGCATCGGTGGCGATGTCGTAATCCTTGGGGTCGATCCCGGCGATCAGGTCGCGCACCGCGCCGCCGACGATGTAGGCCTTGTGGCCCGCCTGCTGCAGGGTTTCGCAGGTGCGCCGCGCGCCCAAGGAAACATGGTCGCGGCGGATGCCGTGGCGTGCCACGGGGATCGTGGACGGCGCGCTGTCTGACGGAGATTCGCCACGACGGAATACGCGGCGCAACAACTTGCGGATCATTGGAAAGGAGCGGGAACCATCGGGGTCATGCTGCGAGAGGCGGCAATGATAGCCCAAAGCCCCGCCAACCGCATATTTACAGCGGCCGCGGCAGCACCTTCCGCTAAAATTACGCCTTTTCCGCTTCGCGTAAGACTTATGGAACTCGCCAAGAGCTTCGAACCTGCCGAAATCGAGCGGCGCTGGTACCCGATCTGGGAGTCGCGCGGCTATTTCGCCGCCGGGCTCGACACCGCCAAGTCCGACAACTTCTGCATCCTGCTGCCGCCGCCGAACGTCACCGGCACGCTGCACATGGGCCACGGCTTCAACCAGGCGATCATGGATGCGCTGACGCGCTACCACCGCATGCGCGGCGACAACACGCTGTGGCAGCCGGGTACTGACCACGCCGGGATCGCCACGCAAATCGTGGTGGAGCGACAACTCGACGCACAGGGCGTTTCCCGCCACGATCTCGGCCGCGAGAAGTTCCTCGAAAAAGTCTGGGAGTGGAAGAAATATTCGGGCGACACCATCACCAAGCAGATGCGCCGCCTCGGCACCTCGCCCGACTGGTCGCGCGAGCGCTTCACGATGGATGCGGGGCTGTCCAAGATCGTCACCGAAACCTTCGTCCGCCTCCACCGCGAGGGCCTGATCTACCGCGGCAAACGCCTGGTGAACTGGGACCCGAAGCTGCTGACGGCGGTGTCCGACCTCGAAGTGGTGCAGGAAGAAGAAGACGGTTCGCTGTGGCATATCCGCTATCCGCTGGCCGACGGCAGCGGCAGCCTGACAGTGGCGACGACACGGCCGGAAACCATGCTCGGCGACGTTGCGGTCATGGTGCATCCGGATGATGAGCGCTACGCGCACCTGGTCGGCAAGCACGTCGTGCTGCCGCTGTGCGAGCGCGAGATCCCGATCATCGCCGACAGCTACGTGGACAAGGAATTCGGCACCGGCGTAGTCAAGGTGACGCCGGCCCACGATTTCAACGACTGGCAGGTCGGCCATAGACACGGTTTCACGCCAATCGGCGTTCTCACGCTGGACGCGCGCATCAACGAACACGGCCCGGAGAAGTACCGCGGCATGGACCGCTTCGAGGCGCGCAAGCTGATCGTCGCCGATCTCGACGCCCTGGGTCTGATGGAAAGCATCAAGCCGCACAAACTGATGGTGCCGCGCGGCGACCGCACCGGCGTCGTCATCGAGCCGATGCTGACCGACCAGTGGTTCGTCGCCATGACCAAACCGGGTGCCGACGGCAGCAGCATCGCCGGCAAGGCGCTGGAATGCGTGGCCTCCGGCGAGATCCGCTTCGTCCCCGAGAACTGGGTCAATACCTACAATCAGTGGCTCAACAACATCCAGGACTGGTGCATCTCGCGCCAGCTCTGGTGGGGCCACCAGATTCCGGCCTGGTACTCGGACGACGGCCGCTTCTACGTCGCGCACGACGAGGCCGAGGCCTATGCGCAGGCAAAGCGCGACGGCTACACGGGCGGTCTCGAACGCGATCCAGACGTGCTCGACACCTGGTACTCCTCCGCCCTGTGGCCGTTTTCGACGCTGGACTGGACCCCGGAGTGGCCGGCGAAGTCGAATACCGCGCTGGACCTCTACCTGCCGTCGACGGTTCTGGTCACCGGCTTCGACATCATCTTCTTCTGGGTGGCGCGCATGGTCATGATGACCAAGCACATCACCGGCAGGATCCCGTTCAAAGACGTCTATGTCCATGGCCTGATCCGCGATGCGGAAGGCCAGAAGATGAGCAAGTCCAAGGGCAACGTGCTCGATCCGATCGACCTGATCGACGGCATCACGCTCGACGACCTGGTGACGAAACGTACCACGGGCCTGATGAACCCGCGCGATGCGGCCAAAATCGAAAAGCGCACGCGCAAGGAATACCCGCACGGCATTCCCGGCTTCGGCACCGATGCGCTGCGCTTCACCTTCCTCTCGCTGGCCTCGCCGGGTCGCGACATCAAGTTCGACATGCAGCGCTGCGAGGGCTATCGCAACTTCTGCAACAAGCTGTGGAACGCCACGCGCTTCGTGCTGATGAACTGCGAGGGACAGGATTGCGGCTTGGCGCAACACGGCTCGGACGCCTGCACCGGCAGCTACCTGGACTTCTCCCCGGCCGACCGATGGATCGTCAGCCGCCTGCAGAAGGTCGAGCACGAAGTGGCGCAGCATTTCGCCGACTACCGCTTCGACCTGCTGGCGCGCGCGATCTACGAATTCGTCTGGGACGAGTATTGCGACTGGTACCTGGAACTGGCGAAAGTGCAAGTGCAGCAAGGCAGCGAGGCGCAACAGCGCGCGACGCGGCGCACCCTGGTGCGCGTGCTGGAAACCGTGCTGCGCCTGGCGCATCCACTGATCCCCTTCATCACGGAAGAACTCTGGCAGACCGTGGCACCGCTGGCCGGCCGCGCCGATGCCGCCGACGACAGCCGCTCGCTGATGTTGCAGCCTTATCCGAAGGCCGACCTGTCGCGTTGCGACGCGGCGGCTGAAGCCTGGGTGACGCGGCTCAAGGAGATGATCAACGCCTGCCGCAGCCTGCGCGGCGAAATGAACCTATCCCCGGCGCAGCGCGTGCCCTTAGTTGGCGCTGGCGACACGGCGATACTCGACGCCTATGCGCCCTACCTCGCGGCGCTGGCCAAGCTCTCCGAGGTCACGACCACGGAAACCCTGCCCGACTCCGAGGCACCGGTGCAGATCGTCGGTGAGTTCCGCCTGATGCTGAAAATCGAGATCGACGTCGCCGCCGAGAAGGGACGCCTCGCCAAGGAACTCGCACGCGTCGTCGGCGAGATCGAGAAGGCCGAGAAGAAGCTCGCGACCGAAAGCTTTGTTTCGCGCGCTCCGGCAGCCGTGGTGGACCAGGAGCGGGAGCGCCTGCAGGGCTTCATTGCGCTGCGCGATAAGCTGAAGGCGCAGATCGCCCGCTTGGGATAGCTCGACAAGAGGTCCGGCCACGAGCCGGGCTTCTTGTCTGGCAGTACGCTGCAAAGACTAGCGAGCGTCCTTCTTGCCGCCCACCGTCAATGCCAGCGCCTCGCGTATGGCTTCGGGCGACTTCATGATGTTCATGAAACTGTTGGCGCCCATCATCGACAGATCCGGGAAGCTGACGGCGATGCGGAAACGCGCGTACTGGGCGAACACCTTGTTGTCCGCAACCAGAATGTCATAAGGCAGGTGAGCCGCCGACTTGACGTCCCTGAAGTCGATCTCGCTCATGATGTAGGCATCGTCCATCTGTTTGCTGTCGCCGGCACCTTTCATCGCCACGCCGAACAGCACTTCCTTCTTGCCGGCGACGTCGACGCGATAGACCTTGGTTACGCCCTGCTTGCCGGCAGCGAGTCCGGCCTCGACCGCCTTGACCGCCTCTTCGTGGCTGCCGTACTTGACGAACTCGTTGGGCTCGTTGAAATACTCCATGCCAAAGGCGTAATGATACTTGCGCAGCTGCTCCGCCGTGAGGCCCTTGGCGCCGAATTCCTCGACCTTGCCCAGCGCCGCCTGCAGTTTGGCCGCCGTGTCCTTCAACTCGCCGTTCATGCGGTAGACGTTGGCCCAGTAGGGCGGATTGGTATAGGAAACCTGGACGTCGTTGCCTGCCTTGACCACCGAGACACGCATCGCCGCGCCGAATCCGCCGTGTTCCGACTTGGCGGCGGTGGTGCGCAGTTCGTCATTGGTGACCCCGATGACCGTGGTGTTGGCATAAGGCGAATAGCTTCCGGCGACGGTAAAGCCGGCCTTGGCCAGCGCGGCCTTGGTCGCCTCGACCTTCGGCGCGACATCACCCGGCCCTTTCGAGGCAAGAACGAAGGGCTTCAACAGGGCATCCTGGGCAATCGCCGTAAGGGCGCAAAGTGCCAGCAACATGAAGCCTATGCTTTTCCAGATTCTGGACATATCTCTCTCCTTGGAATGATGCGTTTTTGAATTTTTTGAGACGAATTCGGCCTGCCAGCACCGAGTTTTCGGCGCCGGGCGCAAACACCGTGACGAAATGGACAAGGGCTGAAAGCGCTTCCGCTCTCAGCCCTTGTCGTCGAACCTACCGCATGGCGGCTAGCCGTGGATCAGAACTTCAGGCCGTAGGCGATGCCGAGCGAATCCTGATACATCTCGATCGTGTCGGTACCCGCGGTATTTCCAGTGAAATAGTTGAACAGGCTCGGGCCACTTACCGAATTCTTGGCCGCATGCATGTACGACATCGTCAGCTCGGAGTCCTTGCTCACGTTATAGGTGAAACCGAGCGTGTAGTGGTCCTGCACCACGCCGGGAGCCAGCATGTTGAAAGTCACGTCACGCGACGAAATAGGATTCTCCGAACGGTTGTAGCCGGCACGTAGCGTCAGGTCCTTGTTGAACTGGTACTCGACCCCAAGCTTGACGACATCGATGTTCGACCAACCAAAACCGCGACACGAGGAACAACCCAGAGAACCGGGAATGCCGGCACCCAAACCAGCCGGATCAGCTGGCATCACGCTGGAATTGCCAACGGACTTGACGTCACTGTAATTGATTCGCTGGTAATCGGCTGCCACCTTCCATTGGTCGTTGGGCTTGAAGGCAATGCCGACATTCCAGTTTTCCGGAATATCGAAGCCACCCTCTTCGGCAAACAAGCCCTTGTACAAATCGAATTTGCCCATCTTCATCTTGGATGAGTATGCCGCGCCCATTGTCACATTCTCAGTAAGCTGGCCCATCCAGCCAAACCGAAGGCCGTAGCCATTCGACTTGTCTCGCCCGAGGTTGCTCAAGTTGGTCGGAGTTGCCGAGAAACCGGCGAACGACTGAATGCCCTGCGCCTTGAACTGCTGATGAGCAAGCAGCAATGAAACGCCAAAGGAGTGCTGCTTGTTGACTTTCATGGCAAACGTCGGAGCGACGATCAACTGCATCAGATCGATGCCCAGGCGGCCGTTGCCGCAGAGGAGATTCGCGCGCGCCCATGTAGCCCCAAAACCGGCACAAGTCCCCAGTGCACCGGGGTTCTGATCGCCAGGATAGTCGGTGTTCATGCCGCCGTTGCCGTACACCGTGACGCCCATAGACATATCCCAGCCCAGCATCTTGTTGTAGCCGAACTCCGGAACATAATGAAGGTTGCTACCGCTATCTGCCGTGCCGTTCAGCCCACCAAACGGTGCTGTCGCGCCGCTGCGCGAGATATTCCGCCGGGGAGAAAAGAAGTCCAGACCGATATCCAGGCGATCACCCGCCCAAACCATGCTGGCCGGATTGTTCGCGCCGCCCATGGAATCGGAGGCCATCGCAGTCGCCGCTCCGCCCATGCCCTTGGCCTTCATGCCATAGCCGTGTGCGAAATAGCCATTGGTCGCAAACGCCGGGGCCGAAACACCGACAGCGAACAGCAGCGCTGCAATTTTTTTCATTTTCATCATTTCATCTCCCTGCGGTTTGAATTAGTGGATTGAAGCGGTATTACATGAACAGCGAAACATCGGCCTTCTGTGCGACCGGCAGGAAGGTGGCCGCGCCGGCATAGTCGAGGCCGCCAATGAAGTCGTCATGATTGAAACCGAACAGATCGACGGTCATCTGGCAGGCGATGAACTTGACGTCTGCTTCCTGTGCCAGGCCGCGCAATTCTTCGATCGTGGCGACGCCATTGTTCTTGATGGTCTGCTGCATCAGCATGGTGGCGACATTCTCAAAACCTGGTACACCAGCCTGAACGATGTTGGGAATGTTCCAGTTGATGCCCTTGAACCATTCCGGGCCAAATGGCATTTTCATTGGCATGCCGGGATTGCCGAGCGGGCTCACCTTGAGGTCCGAAACATCCTTTTTCAGCAGGTTCAGGCCATAGAAGGTGAAGAAGATCGATACGTCCCAGCCCAGCGCGGCCGCGGTGGAACCAAGGATGAAAGGCGGATAGGCCCAGTCCAGCGTGCCGCGGGTGGCAATGATGGCCATCGACGGGGTTTTCGATTCTTCACGCTGGCGCAACGCTTCCTCGAGCTTTTGCGGCAGCAACTCTTCCAGGCGGCGATTGACGAGTTCGTCGATATTGGCAATTTCGGGGATGGCGCCCATGTATTTCCTCCTGGTCGAGATGACCAACATGTTTGATGATTAAATAAATCGCACTGCAGCAACCAGATGATTTTTTCTATGCCCTTATAGCGAACGGTAATTCGTTGAGCATTGAAAAGTACAGCAAAGACGCGGCGCTGGCACTGCTACTACGACGGCATCCGCCCCGCACGTCAGAGACGAAACGGCCCACCCTCGGCAGGCCTTCCTACTCCACCGCCTCGGGCTACTTGCGCTTCATGAAGAATTCGAATTCCTTGTCCTTCTCGGCGCTGGCCAGCAACTCGTTACCGGTCTGCTTGGCGAACGCGGCGAAATCCTTCACCGAACCTGGATCGGTGGCGATGATGCGCAGCACCTGGCCGGATTGCAGTTCCGCCAGCGACTTCTTGGCACGCAGAATGGGCAGCGGGCAGTTCAGGCCGCGGGCGTCGAGTTCCTTGTCGAAATTCATGTTTTCTTCCTCTCTCTTGACTTGGTTATGGTGGTACGGAATGGTACTTTAGCGATTGATAATATACATAAAGTCCCTTCGCGACAACAGGTCTTAGGCGATGGACTGGTAATACAGGTTCTGCGGGTGGTTGGCCTGGGCGAAGAAGAACCAGCGCTCGGCCAGCAGACCGACATACTGGACAACGAAGGCCGCCACCAGCAGTCCCACGGTGCCTTGCATGCCGGACACCAGCAACAGCAGCGGCAATGGAAACACGGTGAGCATGAAGAACCACTTTATGCCGCGCAGCACGGCAACCGGCTGGCCATGAAAGAACTCGCGGGTGTTGAAACTGCCGCCCATGAAACCCTGCGTCTTTTGTACTATCCGCGGATGCTTGATGCCGATTGCGGTCTGCAGCGTCGACTTCGGCTTCAATCGGGCATTGCGGTAGAGCGAGGCGCTGCGGCCGAGCAAACCGAGCAGGGTGATGATCGCGGCCCAGCCCGCCAGAAAACTCACCAATTCCGGCGCGGTGAAGGCAGCAAATGCCGCGGCCAGAGAAAAGCCCGAGGCGCCGCCGAGCAGGACGTAATTGATCACCGTCAGCGGTGAATGCCACTCGGCGAGAAACTTCAGGCAGGCATAAATCATCGCGGTGCAGAGGAACAGCGCAAACGCGAGCACCGTTCCGGCCACGCCGAGAATCGCGGTCGGATCGAGCGGCAATTCGCCGGGCAGGGTCATCAGCAGCGGATGCCAATCCAGCCAGTGCGCCAGGCCATAGAGGAAGACCACTCCCATGAAGGCCGGCAACACGATCACTTCGCGCGACAGCCAGGAGGTCCGCCACTTGGTGGCGGTGCGCCAGGCACGCTCGGGGTGACCCAGATGGAAGAACGAGGCGACGAGGCCGGCGACCAGCAGCACCAGCGCCAGAAGGCTGCCCTGACCGTAGAAGGCATGGGCATCCGGTTGCGGCAGCAGCTTGAAGGCGGCGTAGGTCTGTGCGGTGAACAGCGCAAGAAACAGCCCCTGGGCGGCGCCGATCAGGGTGGTCAGGAAAATTACGGAAAACGCAGGATGCATTTGGTGTTCGCTTACCAGGTAGTGACGTCGTCGAGCGTCGGCTCATTCATGGCCGGTTTGGGCAATTGACGATCGACCTTGAGCGGATTGTCGGCGCGCTCGAGCTCGTCCTCGTGGATCTTGATGCGCGTCTTGCGCCGCGGCAGGTAGTGGTTGGCGGGATGCGTGCCCCACTCCGGCATCAGCGGATAGCCGCCGCTTTCGCGGATCGCGATCGACACCGCCGACTCGGGGTCGTGGATGTCGCCGTACAGCCGTGCCGAGGTCGGACAGGCCTTGACGCAGGACGGCTTGCGATCATCCTCGGTCATGGTCATGTCGTAGATGCGATCGACGCACAGGGTGCATTTCTTCATCACCTGCTGCTGCTCGTCGAGTTCGCGCGCACCATAGGGGCAGGCCCAGGAGCAATACTTGCAGCCGATGCACTTGTCGTAATCGACGAGGACGATGCCGTCCTCCTTGCGCTTGTAGGAAGCCCCGGTCGGACACACCGGCACGCAGGGAGGGTCTTCGCAATGCAGGCAGGACTTCGGGAAGTGCACCGTTTCGGTGTTGGGAAACTCGCCGACCTCGAAGGTTTGCACCCGATTGAAGAAGGTTCCCGTCGGATCGGGCCCGTAAGGATTCTGATCGACCATCGGCCCGGCGCTGCCCGAAGTGTTCCATTCCTTGCAGGAAGTCACGCAGGCCTGGCAGCCTACGCAGACATTGAGATCGATTACCAGGGCCAACTGCGTCATTTCGGCTTGACTCCGAGGAACGCAAGAATGCTGCTGCGCGTCTTCATTCCCGGGTAAGGCTTCATGGCCGCGAACTGCGGCGAAGTTTGTTCGGGTTCGCCGGCCTCGGCCTTGCTGATTTTCACCCGCACGTCGTACCAGGCCGCCTGTCCGGTGATCGGGTCGGAGTTCGAAATGCGCGTGGAACCGGCACTGGGCAGTTCCTCTGAAATCAGATGGTTGAGCAGAAAACCCTTCTGCGATTCGTTGGCATCGGGCGTCAGGTTCCATGCCCCTGCCGCCTTGCCGATCGCATTCCAGGTCCACACGGTACCGGGCTCCACCGCTTCCGAGTGACGCGCCATGCAGCGCACCTTGCCCCACTGCGATTCGACCCAGATCCAGTCGCCGTCGGCGATCCCCTGCTGACGCGCGGTCAAGGTATTGACGTAGAGGTAGTTGTGGGTGTGGATCTGCCGCAACCAGGCATTCTGCGAATCCCAGGAGTGGTACATCGCCATCGGCCGTTGCGTCACAGCGGCCAGCGGGTACTTGTGTTTGTCGGTGACCTGCGCTTCGAGCGAATCGTAGTAGAAGGGCAGCGGATCGAAGTAGGTTTCAATGCGCTTCTTCAAATGCTCGGGCGGCTTGCGCGTCAGCCCCTTGCCCTGGGCCGCCGTGCGGAAGCGCTGCAGGACTTCCGAGTACAGGTGGATCAGGATCGGCTCGCCGTAACGCGTGATGCGGTTGCGCTGCGACCATTCAAGGTAGCCCTTGTTCCAGTTGCGCATGTACTGGTAGGACTTGGGCAACTCGTAATGGAATACGCAGTTGTTTTTCTGGTACATCTCCCACTGGTTCGGGTTGGGCTCGCCACGCAGGGACTTTTCGCCGCCCTTGCCGCGCCAGCCGGCGAGAAAGCCTATGCCGGAACCCGGCTCGGTCTCGTAGTTGACGATGAAATCGGGATAGTCGCGGAACTTCCGCTCGCCGCTCGGTGTGACGAAAGCCGGCAGCTTGAGGCGCGTGCCAAGCTCGATCAGCACTTCCTGGAAAGGCTTGCAGTCCCCCGAAACCGGCACCACGGGAATCCGCACGGAGTCGACCGGGCCGTCGAACTCGGAAATCGGCCGGTCGAGCATGGACATCACGTCATGACGTTCGAGATAAGTGGTGTCCGGCAGGATCAGGTCGGCATAGGCCGTCATCTCGGAATGGAAGGCGTCGCAGACGACGAGGAAGGGGATCTTGAATTCCCCGTTCTCATCCTTGTCATTGAGCATCTGCCTCACCTCGGCCGTGTTCATGGTCGAGTTCCACGACATGTTGGCCATGAAGATCAGCAGTGTATCGATGCGGTAGGGATCGCCGCGCCAGGCATTGGTGATGGCGTTGTGCATCAGGCCGTGCACCGAGAGCGGATATTCCCAGGAGAAGGCCTTGTCGAGGCGCACCGGACTGCCGTCGTCATTGACGAACAGATCATCGGGATCGGAGGGCCAGCCCAAAGGCATGCCGTCGAGCGGACGATTGGGCTGCACGCCGCGCGGATCATTGGGTGTGCGCGCGCAGGGCGGAATCGGGCGCGGGAAAGGCGCCTTGTGGCGGAAGCCGCCCGGACGATCGATGGTGCCGAGCAGCGACATCAGGATCGCCAGCGCGCGTATGGTCTGGAAGCCGTTGCTGTGCGCCGCAAGGCCGCGCATGGCGTGGAAAGCCACGGGATTGCCGGTCACCGTGTCGTGTTCATTGCCCCAGGAGTCGGTCCAGGCGATCGGCAGTTCAATCTTCTGGTCGCGCGCGGTGACGCCCATCTCATGCGCCAACTGACGAATGACCTCGGCCGCTATGCCGGTGATCTGGCTCGCCCATTCCGGCGTGTAGTCCTTGACCCTTTCCTGCAGCAACTGGAAGGCGGGCTTCACCCGCGTGCCATCCTTCAGGGTGAATTCGCCGAGCAGGTAGGGATCGGCGTCTGCTTCGTGCGTCACCACCGCGCGGTTGGTGTTGCGGTCCCACCAGAGCTTGTCCTGCGGTTCGTAGCAGGCTTCCTCGGTGGGCACTTCGGTGCGCACGAAAAAGCCGAACTCGTCGTTGCTCTCGCTGACGTTCACCAGTTGCCCGGCATTGCTGTACTTGACCAGGAAATCCCGGTCATAGAGTCCGGTGGCAATGATCTCGTGAATGATTGCCAGCAGCAGTGCGCCATCCGTGCCGGGGCGGATCGGCACCCATTCGTCGGCAATTGCCGAGTAGCCGGTGCGCACCGGGTTGATCGAAATGAAGCGACCGCCATCCCGCTTGAATTTGGACAGCGCGATTTTCAGCGGATTCGAATGATGGTCCTCGGCCGTGCCGATCATCACGAACAGCTTGGCGCGATCGAGGTCCGGTCCGCCGAACTCCCAGAACGAGCCGCCTATCGTGTAGATCATGCCGGCCGCCATGTTGACCGAGCAGAAGCCGCCATGCGCCGCATAGTTGGGCGTGCCGAACTGGCGCGCGAACATGCCGGTCAGCGCCTGCATCTGGTCGCGACCGGTGAACAAGGCGAACTTCTTTGGATCGGTCGCGCGTATTTTGCCGAGACGTTCGGCCAGCGTGGCGAAGGCCTCTTCCCACTCGATCTCTTCGAACTCGCCGGCGCCGCGCTCGGCCCCCGCCTTGCGTTTCAGGGGCTTCAGTAGGCGCGCCGGGGAATACTGCTTCATGATGCCCGACGAACCCTTGGCGCAGATCACGCCCTGGTTCAGGGGGTGATCCGGATTGCCGTCGATGTAGCGCACCACGCCGTCACGCAGATGCACCCGAATGCCGCAGCGGCAGGCGCACATGTAGCAGGTGGTGGTCTTGACTTCCTGAAGCGGAGAAATTGTTGCCTTGGCGTCTTGCATTGAGGGAAGTCGTCGCGAGTCCGGGAAATCTACATTAGAAAGTCTCAATATTCTGACGATAAGCCCGGCTGGGGCACAAGGGGATAATTTCTATTTTTCGATAAGCAACAGTGATTGCCCGAGCTCCGCCACTCGCTGTAGAGTACCCGGCCCGCGTTGATGCGTGCTGAACCCCGCCCGAAGGCAAACAGCCATGAATATTCCCGACTTCACCGATAGCGAATTCCAACTGGTCAATCAGATTCTGTTGGAACGTTACAGTCGCCTGGTTCCGCTGCAGGCGGCCGACGTCGAGCTGCAACTCGATCCGACAAGCGAGACGCTGACGACCTGCCCCTCGCTTTACTGGAACGAACTGGGTGCGGAATTCATTGTCAGCAAACTGGCCGACCAGCGCTTCCGCTGCCAGTTCTTCTATTCGGCCGATGAACAGTTCGGCACCGGGCGCGACTTCTACGACAATCTTGGCGACTGCGTAACCAATCTGCTGCAGATCCAGGCCGACCACCACGGAACGCGCTCCGCTGCTTTGACCGAAACCATCGGCAACAAGGCCCCGGCGCAGGATGAGGACTACCACGGCCCGCTGGTGATATGACGCTGGAGAAGGCCCGCGAGTTGCTGGGCATCCAGGTCAGTTTTGGCGGCGGCTACAACCGCAATGGCGCGCGCCTGATCCTGGCCGAGGTGGCAAAGGAGCACGGCCAGGAGGCCACCGACGCGCTGATCCGCGAGTTGGGTCTCGATCGACTTTTCGGCTTTACGCCGGGCCAACCTCTATGAAAATCTGCATCCTGTCCGACAGCCACGACCGCGGTCCGATGATGGCGGCGGCTGTTGCCGCAGCCAAAGCCGAAGGTGCAGAAGCAGTCATCCACTGCGGCGACATCATCGGCGGCAACACCCTGAAGGCATCGCTCAAGCTGGGCCTGCCGATCCATGCCGTGCACGGCAACAATCTCGGCGACCCGGTATCCATCGCCCGCATCGCCTGCCATTCGGAAGGCCAGTTGCACTATCACGGCCAGGATGCCGTGATCGAACTCGGCGGACGACGCATCTTCCTGACCCACTACCCGCACATCGGTCATGGCATGGCCTGCACCGGGGATTATGATCTGGTCTGCTGCGGCCACAGTCACGAGACGGAAATCCGCCAGCAGGCCAACGTCAAGGGCGGCCTGACCTGGCTGGTCAACCCGGGAACGGTGGCAGGTCTCGGGGCACCGACCGCAACCTGGATATTCGGCGACCTGGCGGCGCTCAAATTCGAGATTCGTGAACTGGCGCCGGGATCCGCGACGAAGCAATGAATCGATCCCTGCCGAGGCCGCTGCCGCTGCAACTCGTCACATTCAGCTTTTCTATTGGAACATTGGAAGATTGCACAGGTCGGAGTCGCGACAGTCGATAAAATTCGCGGCACTCAAGTACATTAATCCCGGGAGCTCGATGTGACGGCTTCAATAGCAACCAACCAGACGATACTGGTCGTCGGCGGCGGCATCAGCGGCATGACCGCAGCGCTCGAAGCCGCGGAATGCGGCAAGCAGGTGATCCTGGTCGAAAAGGCACCTGTCCTCGGTGGCCGCACCGCGCGGCTCTACCGCTACTTTCCCAAGATGTGCCATCCGACCTGCGGGCTGGAAATCAATCTGCGGCGCCTCAAGCAGAACCGCAACGTGCGCCTGATGACCATGACCGAGGTCACCGCCGTCTCCGGCAGCCGCGGCAACTATGAAGTGACGCTGAAAGTCGCGCCGCGCTTCGTCAATGAAAACTGCACCGCCTGCGGCAAATGCGCCGAGGCCGTCAGCGCCGAAGTACCGAACCCCTGGAACTACGGCCTGGACAAGATGAAGGCGGCCTACCTGCCGCACAACATGGCCTATCCGCAGCGCTATGTGATCGACCCGTCGATCGTCGGCACGCCCGAGGGCGAGAAGGCCAAGGCCGCCTGCCCGGTCGGCGCCGTCGATCTCGACATGAAGGAAGAATCGGTCACGCTGCAGGTCGGCGCCGTGATCTGGGCCACCGGCTGGCGCCCCTACGACGCCAACAAGATCCAGCCCTATGGCTACGACCGCTTCCCCAATGTGATCACCAGCCTCGAATTCGAGCGTCTGGCCGATCCGCAAGGCCCCACCGGCGGCAAGATTCTGCGTCCGGGCGACGGCAAGGAGGCGAAGAACATAGCTTTCATCCAGTGTGCCGGATCGCGCGACGAGAATCACCTGCGCCACTGCTCGCGCATCTGCTGCATGGCCTCGCTGAAGCAGACACAGTACGTGCGTGAAGCCTACGGCGATAGCGGCAAGTCGACCATCTACTACATCGACATCCGCGCCATCGACCGCTTCGAGGACTTCTACCAGATGGTGCAGAAGGATGCGACGGTCAGCTTCGTCAAGAGCAAGGTGGCGAAGATTGTCGAGAACACGGAAAACGGCAACCCGATTCTGCATGGCGTCGATACCGAGGGCTACCACCGCTACGCCACCGAGCATGACCTGGTGGTGCTGGCCGTGGGCATGGAGCCGGAGATCACCGGTGTGAAATTGCCCGATGACATCATTCTCGACTCGTCGAACTTCATCGAGGGCAGCAAGGACGGCGGCATGTTCGGCGCCGGTTCGGCAGCAAGCCCGCTCGACGTCAATCGCTCGGTGCAAAGCGCCACAGCGGCATCGCTGCACGCGATTCAGGTCATTCGTAAAACCGCTTCAACGGAGGCCGCGTAATCATGGCCGATAACAAATTCGCCGCATATATCTGCTCCGGCTGTGGCATCGGCGATGCCATGAAGGTGCCGCAGCTCGAGGCCATCGCCAAGAAGGAAGGCAAGATGGCCATCGTCAAGAGCCATCCTTTCCTCTGCAATGCCGAAGGCGTGCAGATGATCAGGGACGACATCGCCAACGAGGCGGTGACCCATGTCTGCATCGGTGCCTGCTCGCGTCGCGCCAAGACCGAGGCCTTCCAGTTCGAGGGCGTCGCCATGTCGCGCGCCAATCTGCGCGAAGGCGTGCTGTGGGTGGTTGCCGCCGGCAAGGATCACGATGAGGTGCGCCAGGAGATGGCGGCCGACTACATCCGCATGGGCTGCGCCGAGGTCAAGAAGATGACCCCCCCGGCCGGCAACACCAAGGAAAGCTCGAGCAAGCGCATCCTGGTCGTCGGCGGTGGCATGTCGGGCATGACCGCAGCGCTGGAAATCGCCGCGGCCGGCTACGAGGCCGTGCTGGTCGAGAAGACCGGCGCCCTGGGTGGCATGGCGGCGCAACTCTGGAAACGCCAGCCCTTCAAGGAACCCTACGCCGCGGCACAGGAGACGGGCGTGGCCGAAATGGCCGCAAAGATTGCCGCCAACCCGAAGATCAAGCTGCACCTGAATACGACCATCGCCGAAACCTCCGGCGCACCGGGCCGCTTCGCGGTCAAGCTGGCTCAGGAATCGGGAGCCGTAAGCGAGGAAACTGTCGGCGCGATCGTCCAGGCCACAGGCTTCACGACTTACGATATGGCCAAACTGCCCGAGCTCGGCGGCGGCCAGCCCAACGTGGTGGACCAGGCCGGACTCGAAGCCCTGGCCATGGCCACCAAGGGTGGCGCGATCAAGCGCGCCGACGGCAAGGAAGTCAAATCGGTGGTCTTCGTCCAGTGCGCCGGTCAGCGCGACGAGACTGGCACGCACCTGTCCTACTGCTCCGGACACTGCTGCGGCACCAGCATCAAGCAGGCGACCTACTTCAAGGACCAGAACCCCGAGATCGACACCGTGGTCATGTACCAGGATCTGCGCGTGCCGGGCATGGGCGAAGACTTCTACCGCAGCGCACAGGAACGCGGCGTGATCTTCACCAAGGGCAAGGCGAGCACGGTCACCGGCGGCGATAGTTGCAATGTGACGTTCAAGGATCTGATCCTCGACGAGGAAAGCACCATTGCCACCGACCTCGTGGTACTGGCGACGGGTCAAGTGCCCAATGCCGGCGTCGATCTCGAAGCCTGGAACCCGGTCGTCACCGCGGCCGAAGGCGGCAACGAAGAGGCCAAGATCCAGCGCGACGCGATGCGCACTACCTCGGTGCTCAAGCTCAACTACCGCCAGGGCCCGGACGTTCCGCAGTTCAAGCATGGCTTCGCCGACTCGCACTTCATCTGCTTCCCCTACGAAACGCGCCGCACCGGCATCTATGCCGCGGGTCCGGTCAGACGCCCGATGGACATCCTGCAGGCCACCGACGACGCCACCGGCGCCGCGCTGAAGGCAATCCAGGCCGTCGAGAATGCCGCCGTCGGCCGCGCCGCGCATCCGCGTTCGGGTGACCTGTCCTTCCCCACCGCGCGCCTCGAAGGCTGCACCCAATGCAAGCGCTGCACGGTGGAGTGCCCCTTCGGCGCCATCGACGAGGATGAAAAACGCTTCCCGGTGTTCAACGAAGAGCGCTGCCGCCGTTGCGGCACCTGCATGGGCGCCTGTCCGGTCCGCGTGATTTCCTTCGAGAACTACTCCTGCGATACCGTCGGCAGCCAGGTCAAGGCGGTCGAGGTGCCCGACGAGGACGAAGAGAAGCCACGCATCCTGGTGCTGGCCTGCGAGAACGACGCCTACCCGGCGCTCGACATGGCGGGCATGGCACGTATCAACTATTCGGCCTTTGTCCGCGTCATTCCGGTGCGCTGCCTCGGTTCGGTGAACACCATCTGGATCACCGATGCACTGAATGCCGGCTACGACGGCGTGATGATGATGGGCTGCAAGAAGGGCGACGAGTACCAGTGCCACTTCGTCAAGGGCTCGGAACTCGCCCATTACCGCATGAGCAAGATCGGCGACACGCTGACGCAGCTCGGCCTCGAACCCGAGCGGGTGCAGACGCAGGAAGTCGCGATCACCGACAACGCCCGCGTGGTCAAGCTGATCAACGACTATGTCGCCGAACTTGAAAAGCTCGGCCCCTCGCCCATGAAGGGCTTCGGCTAAGCCAATACTGGAGACGCGATTAATGACTACCGCAAATCAATCGGCGAATTTGGGTGCACTGGAGCGTTACCGCAACAACTTCCTCAAGGAAGTCGAGGCCAACGTCGAAGAAGGCCACATGGTCAAGATGTGCATGCAGTGCGGCGTCTGCGCCGGCTCCTGTCCCTTCGGCCCGCACTGGGAACATTCGCCGCAGAAGATCTTCATGATGATCCGCGCCGGCAAGCGCGACGAGGTGCTGGGCTCGGACTCGATGTTCATGTGCACTTCCTGCTACAACTGCATGGTGCGCTGCCCACGCGAGTTGCCGATCACCCACATAATGCACGGTCTGGCCAATTACGCCCATCGCCTCGGCATCGCGCCCAAGGGCCAGCCGACGCGCGAGTTCGCCACGCTGTTCTGGAACAACGCGATCAAGAAGGGGCGCGTCAATGAACTGACGCTCACGCTACGCCACTATTTCAGGGGCGGCCTGGTGTCCGGCATCAAGGAAGCAATGGCGATGCAGAGCATCGGCCTCGGCCTGTTCCTCGCCAAGCGGCTGAACCCGATGGAAATCTTCGGCGGTCACGGCGTCAAGGACCTAAAAGGCTTCCACGCCATCATCGCCAAGGCGAAGGAAATCGAGGATCGCAAGAAGGGCTTCACTGCCTGACGGAGAGACAGAAAATGGCAAAGAAAGAATACGCGTTCTATCCGGGCTGCTCTTCGCAGCTCAAGGCATCGGCATCGAACTATCTGGTGTCGACGAACTCGATGTGCAAATCCCTGGACATCAAGCTGACCGAGATTCCGGACTGGAATTGCTGTGGCGCATCGGTCGGCTACTGCGAAGGCGGCGAACTACCGCGCATGGCGATCAATGCCCGCAACTTCGCCCAGGCCGAAACCCATCTGCCGGGCCAAGACATCGTCGCCACCTGCGCCGCCTGCTGGCTCGGCGCGCGCGAAAGCAAGGAAAGGCTCGATGGTTCGGCGCAGCTGATGAAGGAGACCAACGAGGCGCTGGCCGCCGCCGGACTGCATTACAGCGGCGGCGCGAACGTGCGCCACATGGTCGAGGTGCTGATCGAGGACTTCGGCTACGACGGGCTCAAGGCGCCGATGAAGAAGTCGCTGGAAGGTATCAAGTTCGCCGGCTATGTCGGCTGCCAGACCAACCGCCCCTTCGGCATCGATGGCGAGTCCTTCGAGAATCCGCTCTACCTGGACAAGATGGTCGAGACCCTGGGCGGCGAGGCATTGACCAAGTACGAGCAGAAAGTGACCTGCTGCGGCGGCGCACTGGCCTTTTCCGAGCCGGAGAAGAGTCAGAAGCAGATTCGCGACATCGTCGAATCGGCCTATGACCACGGCGCCGAAATGATCGTCACGCCTTGCCCGCTGTGCCAGGCCAACGTCGAGGTTTACCAGTCCGAGATCAACAAGAAGCAGGGCACCAAGTTCAACATGCCGGTGCTCTACTACTCGCAACTGATGACCATCGCCTACGGTGGCAGCGCCAAGGACGCCGGCCTCAACGGCCAGTTGATCCGCGCCGAAAAGCTCGAAAAGATCGCCGGCAAGTAAGCCGGAGGGTAGAACCAAGAGTTGGCGCTGGCGGTACGGCGATGTTCGCCGTACCGCCAGCGCCAACTTTCATTTGCTGACCTCAGTCGAAGCCCTCGTCGCCGCCGGTTTCCTGCTCCGCCTCCAGCGCCCGCTTCTTGGCCGCCTCGCGTTCCTCGATCAGGCGCTTTTCCTGCACCTTGGCCAGGCGCTCCTGTGCCGCCTCGGCATTCAGCGCGATGCTCTCTTCGCCGAACATCACCTGACGCAGGAAGCGGAAAGCAAATTGCAGCAGGGCGACATCGTCCTTCAGCAGGACCGCCTTCTCTTCTTGCGGCAGATCGAACAGCTTTGCAAAGGATTCGGCACTGACGAATTCGCGGAAGCGGTCGATGTCGTAGCAGGCCATGAAGAACAGCTGCCGGCTGCGCAGGCTCGGTTTGCCGATGGACGGACCGGAGGACTTCTTCTTCAGCACCAACTGGCGCCAGCCGCGTGCAAGCTCGTCGTATTCTTCGAGCCCCTGTTCCTTGCGATAGTCGGCGATGGTGATCGGGCGATTGACCTGGTGGCCCTTGCAGTGCTCTTCCTTGACGATGGCATAGGAGTCGCGATCGACGTATTCGTCCTGCTTGCGCATCGACAACAGGGCCACCGGATAGTAGCGGCAGGCGGTCGGCCGGTCCGTGTAGATGTCGCAGCCCTCGGGCTTCATGAAGCGGCAGGCGCTGCCGCCTTCGACCGGACGGAACTTGATGCCGGCGATGCCATCCTTCTCCATCTCGTAGGGAACGGTGTACTCCTTGAGGAACTCGGTCGAACTGATGCCCAGCCGCTTCTTCATGCGCAGCACGTCGTAGGGCGTCAGCGAAATGTCGATGTTGGAACAGCAGGCGTTCCAGCAACCTATTCCCTTGTGGCAGGAGAACTCGATGACGTGTGTTTCAGCCACCATGGTCGGAACCACCGGGCTATTCGGAAACGGGATGTCGGGCTGGGACATGAGAAACCTCTTGAAGACTATGGTTGATGGCTGCCGAAATAAAACGGGCCGGAAGCCTCGCGGCGTCCGGCCCGAATATTACAGCCTGGCCGTGCTTAGTGCGGCGCAGCGGCCTTGAACAGCTTCGACTTGTCCACCAGGTCGATGTGCTTGCGCTTGAAGCAAGTCCACTTCTTGGTGTGCTTGTCGTAGATCGAATTCACGAAGCAGTGCCAGTTCTTCTCGTCGACGAAGTTCTTGTCGGTGCGATAGTAGAAACCGGGATAGCGGCTCTCTTCGCGGAACTGGATGTGCTTCATGTGGGCTTCGGCCGTCAGGATGCGATGGTAGTTTTCCCAGGCGCGCAACAACTCGTGCAGATCCTTGGCACGCAGCTTGAGCGAGTCTTCCTTCAGCATTTCCAGCTTCTCTTCAGCAACGGCCAGCATCTTGTCGTTGGTGTTGTAGTAGGTGGCAACGCCGGCGACATACTCGTCCATGATCTTCTGCAAACGCATCTGCAGCATCTTGGGGGTGATGTAGTTCGGATTGACGTCGATCGCGGTGGTGTAGTCCTTGTGCGTCAGGAAGGTCTTGACCGGCCTCCAGATCGTTTCAGCGATCTGCTCGTTGGTCTCGTCGAACTCAGGCGAGAAGTCGGCATTGTCGAGGCAGTACTTGACCATCGACTTGGCGGCCAGACGGCCTTCGGTGTGCGAACCGGAGGAGAACTTGTGGCCCGACGCGCCCACGCCGTCGCCGGCGGTGAACAGACCCTTGACCGTGGTCATCGAGCGATAGCCCCAGTTCCAGCCCTTGGGCAGATGCGCCGGGACGCCGTCGTACTCTTCCGTGGTCGGCGCGCCGACGTCGGTCGGGCCGGAGACCCAGATGCCGCAGCAGCCGGAGTGCGAACCCAGCAGGTAGGGCTCGGTCGGCATCAGCTCGGAGTTCTTCTCGCGCGGGTCGACGTTCTCGCCGACCCAGATGCCGCACTGGCCGATACACATGTCGAGGAAGTCTTCCCAGGCCTCGGCTTCGAGGTGCTTCACTTCCTTCGGCGTCAGGGTCTCGGCCAGCTTGGCCAGGGCGGTGACGGTGTCCATGTAGATCGGGCCGCGACCATCCTTCATTTCCTTCAGCATCAGGTGGTTGCGCAGGCACGAGGCCGGCACGGCAGCCTGCCCGTAGGGCGGGTAATCATCCAGCATGGCCTTGTTCTTGACCATGTAGTCTTCGCCGTAGGCGTTGGTGGCCTTGGCCTTGAACAACAGGAACCAGGCGCCGACCGGGCCGTAACCGTCCTTGAAACGGGCGGGCACGAAGCGGTTTTCCATCATGGTCATCTCGGCGCCGGCTTCGGCAGCCATCGCATAGGTCGAACCGGCATTCCACACCGGATACCAGGCGCGGCCCGAGCCCTCGCCCACGGAACGCGGACGGAACAGGTTGACGCAACCGCCGGCGGCCAGCATGACGGCCTTGGCCTTGTAGATGTAGATCTTGTTCTCGCGCACCGAGAAACCGGCGGCGCCGGCGATGCGGGTCGGATCGTTCTTGTCGTTGATCAGGTGCACGATGAACACGCGCTCCTGGATGCGGTCGAGGCCAAGCGCCTTCTTGGCGGCTTCGGCGACAATCCACTTGTAGGATTCGCCGTTGATCATGATCTGCCACTTGCCCGAACGCACCGGCTGGCCGCCGTCCTTCAGCGCCGGCAGGCCTTCCTTCTGTGCCTCGGCACCATCGTGACGGACGCCTTCGGCGTCGGTCTTCCAGATCGGCAGGCCCCACTCCTCGAACAGGTGCACCGAGTCGTCAACGTTGCGGCCGACGTCGTAGGCCAGGTCGTCGCGGGTGATGCCCATCAGGTCGTTGGAGACCATGCGCGCGTAATCGGCGGGATCCTGCTTGTCGCCGATGTAGGTGTTGATCGCGGACAGGCCCTGTGCCACGGCGCCCGAGCGGTCCATCGCAGCCTTGTCCACCAGCTTGATCTTGAGTTCCTTGCCGGTCTCGGCCTTGAGGGCTTCGGCCCAGCGCATGATTTCGTATGCCGTGCCGCAGCAGGCCATGCCGCCGCCGACAAGCAGAACGTCCAGTTCTTCGTAGACGACTTCCGGTGCTTCAAATGTTCCAGCCATTTTTGGTTCCTCGATTGGTCAATTACTTGCGGATCAGTTCAGCAGGGTTGCCGGCGCGGAAGCCACCCATGACGGCGCGGGTAAACACGCCATCGACGGTGAGTTCGGACATCTTCGGCATCGGCTTGTTGCCGTAAGGATCGATCGAGCCTTCGGCCGTGGTACGGATCGGGAACTTGAAACGCTTCAGCGTGCCATTGCGGAACTTGATGGTCCACATGATGGAATCCGAGCCACGCAGCGGCTGCACGGAACCGCCCAGCGGCACGATGTCGGCGTAGTGACGGCATTCGATCGCGCCCTGCGGGCAGATCTTGACGCAGGAGTAGCACTCCCAGCACTGCTCCGGCTCCTGGTTGAATGCCTTCATGGCATGGCCGGTTTCGGAACCGTCCTTGTCCAGCTTCATCAGGTTGTGCGGGCAGATGTACATGCAGGCAGTCTTGTCCTGCCCCTTGCAGCCGTCGCACTTCTCGGTACGAACAAAGGTTGGCATTTGGTCTTACTCCTAGGTTACGGTGTTGATGATCAAAAAATGCACGTGGAAAAGCTGGGGTTCTGATTCTTCAGCGAGCCGAGTGTCCGGACAACTTGACCTCGACCTTCTCATGCTCGGCCAGGCTGGCGTAGTAGGCGCGCAGCACCTCCAGCACCTCGGGCCGCGAAAATTCGGCGGGCACTTCGCCGCCTTCGGACAACATCTTGCGCAACTTGGTACCGGACAACAGCAGCCGATCTGCTTCGCCATGCGGGCAAGTGCGCGCCGAGGCCATGCCGCCGCACTTGTAGCACCAGAACGTCCAGTCGATTTTCAGCGGCTGGGTTTCCAGGGCACCCTTGGGAATCTCGTCGAATATGTGATGGGCATCGAAAGGCCCGTAATAGCTGCCGACGCCGGCATGGTCGCGACCGACGATCAGGTGCGAGCAGCCGTAGTTCTGGCGGAACAGCGCATGCAGCAAGGCCTCGCGCGGGCCGGCATAGCGCATGTCGAGCGGATAGCCGGCCTGCAGCACGGTGTTCTTGACGAAATACTGCTCGGCCAGGGTGGCGATGGCTTCCGAACGGACATCGGCGGGAATGTCGCCCGGCTTCAGGTTGCCGAGCAGGGAATGGATCAGCACGCCGTCGCAGGTCTCGATGGCGATCTTGGCCAGGTATTCGTGCGAGCGGTGCATAGGGTTGCGCGTCTGGAAAGCCGCGACCTTGCTCCAGCCCATGGCCTCGAACTGCGCCCGGGTTTGCTTCGGCGAGAGGAACAGGTCACCGTACTTTTCCGGGAAATCACCCTGCGAGAGAACCTTGATCGGGCCGGCCAAGTTGACCTCGCCCTGCTCCATGACCATCTTGACGCCGGGATGCTCGATGTCGGTGGTCTTGTACACGGTGGCGCATTCGTGCGCCTTGTTGATCGAGTACTTCTCGGTCACTTTCATGGTGGCGAGAATCGAATCGTCGTCCGGATCGATCAAGGCAATATCGCCCCCGGTGTGGAAGCTTGCAGCGGTTGCCGTGTCGGTCGACAGCGTGATCGGAATCGGCCAGAATAGCCCGTTGGCCATTTTCATGCCGTCGCAGACGCCCTGCCAATCGGTATGGGTCATGAAGCCTTCGAGCGGCGTGAAGCCGCCGATGCCCAACATGATGATATCGCCCTTTTCGCGCGAGCTGACCTTGACCTTCGGCAGCGACGAAGCGCGTGCCAGTTCGGCGATCAGCGCCTCGCCTTCCAGCAACAAAGGTCGCAGACTGCCGCCGCCGTGCGGATTGACCAACGCCATGCCAAGCCTCCTCGAATAATGGTTATCGTTTGATAGCCGGCAGGTTAACAATTTCCCCTCCGCGCGCCAATGCGATTATTTCTATTTGTCGATAAGGGGATTGTTTATGGGCTCGGCAGGCGCTGCAATCGGCTGCTCTGGTAACATTTGCCGGGTTCAACACAGGCCACCCAATTTCACCAAAAATGAAAGCAGTAATACTCGCCGGAGGACTGGGTACGCGTCTGGCTGAAGAGACCGTGCTCCGACCTAAGCCGATGGTCGAGATCGGCGGCAAGCCGATTCTCTGGCACATCATGAAGGGCTATGCGCATTTCGGCATTACCGACTTCGTGATTTGCCTCGGCTACAAGGGTTATATGGTCAAGGAGTACTTCGCCAACCTGGCATTGCACAACTCGGACGTGACCATCGACCTGGCGCGTAACCGCGTCGACCTGCATCAGAATCAGTCCGAGCCCTGGAACATCACTCTGGTCGATACCGGCGAGCGGACACAGACCGGCGGCCGCCTGCGCCAGATACGCCGCTTTGTCGATAACCAGGATTTCTGCATGACCTACGGCGATGGCGTGGCTGACGTCGACATCGGTGCCTTGCTGGCCTTTCACCGCGATGAAGCCTGCCTGGCCACGGTCACCGCCGTGCGTCCGCCGGCACGTTTCGGTCGTCTCGACCTGGAGGGCCGGCGTGCCCGCGGCTTTCAGGAAAAGCCGCGCGGTGACGGCGACTGGATCAACGGCGGCTTTTTCGTCCTGTCGCCGGTGGCGCTCGACCCTATCGGCGGCGAAGACACGCTGTGGGAAAAGGAGCCGATGCAACAGCTCGCCGCCACTGGACAGTTGGCCGCCTTCCGCCATGACGGCTTCTGGCAACCCATGGATACCCTGCGCGACAAGAATTATCTGGAGGAGCTCTGGGCCAGCGGCAACGCCCCCTGGAAACTTTGGCCATGAACCCGGGCTTCTGGAACGGCCGACGGGTCTTCCTGACCGGCCACACCGGCTTTAAGGGCGCCTGGCTGGCGCTGTGGCTGCAGAAAGTTGGCGCTGACGTGACGGCGTTTTCGCTGGCCCCACCGACCCGGCCCAACCTGTTCGAGGCGGCGCGGGTGGCGCAGGGCATCAGGTCAATCATCGGCGACATCCGCGACTACGAAGCGCTCACCACGGCGTTGCGCGATAGCCAGGCCAGCATCGTTTTCCACCTCGCGGCTCAGGCCATAGTGGCCGAAGGCTATCGAGCCGCCCGCGACACTTTCGCCACCAATCTGACCGGCACGGTCAATCTGCTCGAAGCAATTCGCGGCTGCCCAACCGTCGAGGCCGCGGTGATCGTGACCAGCGACAAGTGCTACATGCCCTCACCGGAAGGCAAGCCTCTGCATGAAACCGATCCGCTGGGAGGCAAGGACCCCTACAGCGCCAGCAAGAGCTGTGCGGAAATTGCCACGGCAGCCTGGCGAGATTCCTTTTTCCACGCAAGCAACTCGCCGCGTATCGCCAGCGCCCGGGCTGGGAATGTGATTGGTGGCGGCGACTGGGCAACGCACCGCCTGCTGCCCGATCTGGTGCGCGCCTTTGCCGCCGACGAGGCCGTGGTTCTGCGCATGCCCGGAGCGATTCGGCCCTGGCAGCATGTACTCGAAGCCCTCGCGGGCTATCTGCTGCTGGCACAGCATTTGTGCGCTGAGGACGGGATGCGCTTTGCCCGCAGCTGGAACTTCGGCCCGGTGGAAGCGGATCATCTTGCCGTAGGCGAGGTGGCCAAGCGCTGTGCCGAAATTTGGGGTGGCGGCGCACGCATCGAAGTCGCCGATGCCAACTTCCAGAAGGAAACCTGGACCTTGCGCCTGGACGCCACTCAGGCAAGTGAGGCACTGGGCTGGCACCCGCGCTGGAGCGTTGAGCAGGCTTTGCGGAATACAATTGATTGGTACCAAGCTTGGTATTCCACTCCGAATGACAGTTCTCGAATTCGTGCCCTGACGCTAACGCAAATCGATGAATACGTGGTCACACCATGACGCTTGAAGAACAAAGGCAACTGATTCTCATACAGGTGCACGACTATGCCGCGCAAAAGGAGCGGCATGCTGCGTTCGTGCCGGGACAAAGTGCCGTGCCCCCTGCCGGACGCGTGCTCGATGCGGAGGCCTACGTCGCCATGGTCGATGCCGCGCTCGACGGCTGGCTGACCACCGGGCGCTTCAACGAAGAGTTCGAAAAGCAGATCGCCGCGCGCATCGGCGTCGCCCATGCGCTGACGGTCAACTCGGGTTCCTCGGCCAATCTTCTGGCGCTTTCGGCGCTGACTTCGCCGCTGCTCGGCGAGCGCGCACTCAAGGCCGGCGATGAAGTGATTACCGCGGCCGCCGGCTTTCCGACCACGATCAACCCGATCCTGCAAAACGGCCTGGTGCCGGTCTTCGTCGACTCGTCCCTGCCCACTTACAACCCGAGTGTCGAAGCCATCGCCGCCGCCATCGGTCCGCGCACCCGCGCCATCATGCTGGCGCACGCCCTCGGCAATCCCTTCGAGGCCGCCGCGCTGCGTGAGTTGGCGGACCGCCACGGCCTGTGGCTGATCGAAGACTGCTGCGACGCCTTCGGCTCGACGCTGCACGGCCGCAGCGTCGGCAGTTTCGGCCATGTCGGCACGCTGAGTTTCTACCCGGCGCACCACATCACCACCGGCGAAGGCGGCGCGGTATTCACCGGCGATCCGATCATCACCCGCGCCGTCGAATCCTTCCGCGACTGGGGCCGCGACTGCTACTGCGCCCCCGGCAAGGACAACACCTGTGGCAAGCGTTTCGAATGGCAACTGGGCAACCTGCCCTGCGGCTATGACCACAAGTACACCTACGCCCACGCCGGCTACAACCTCAAGATCACCGACATGCAGGCCGCGCTCGGCGTCGCCCAACTGGCCCGCCTCGACGAATTCATCGCCGCGCGCAAGCGCAACTTCGCCTACCTGACCGCGCGCCTGAAGGCCTGCGAGGAATTCCTGATCCTGCCCGAGGCTACGCCCGACAGCGATCCTTCCTGGTTCGGCTTCCTGCTGACCCTGCGCGAGAACGCGCCCTGCGACCGGGTGAACCTGCTTCGCTATCTCGACCAGCACAAGATCGGCACGCGCTTGCTGTTCGCCGGCAACGTCACGCGCCAGCCCTACATGCAGGGCCGCAGCTACCGCGTCGCCGGAACACTGGCCAACGCCGATATCATCACCGAGCGCAGTTTCTGGATTGGCGTCTATCCGGGACTCAGCCGCGAAATGCTCGATTTCGCTGCAGACAAAATCAGCGAATTCCTCGGCGTCGGATTCGCATAGTGGCCAGCGTCCCCGTCGCCGACCTTGACCACATTCTGGCGCATACCGAAACGCTGTGGCGCAACTTGGCCAATGCGCGTCTGTTCATTACCGGCGGGACGGGATTCTTCGGCATCTGGCTGCTGGAAGCCATCGCCGCCGCCAACGACAGGCTCAATGTCGGCGTGGGTGCCACGGTACTGAGTCGGAACCCGGCGAGTTTCCTCGCGCGCATGCCGCATCTGGCGAGCCGGTCCGAATTCGATTGGCTGACCGGACATCCGGCCAGCTTTCGTTTCCCGCAACAACAGCACGACTTTCTGCTGCACCTGGCCACCGCCACCAGCGCCCACGACGGACAGACCGATCCGGTCGAAATGCTGCAGACCAAGCTGACCGGGATTCGCCATGTCATCGACTATGCCCGGTACGCAGGCATTTCCCGCATGCTGGTGACCAGTTCCGGTGCAGTTTACGGGCCGCAACCGGCCGGTCTCAGCCATGTTCCGGAAACCTACGCTGGCGCACCCGACCCGACGCAAGCTGCCTCTGCCTATGGCCAAGGCAAGCGACTGGTGGAGCAGATCTGTGCCGCGACGCCCGAGATAGAGTGCGTGTTCGCCCGCTGCTTTTCCTTTGTCGGCCCACATCTGCCGCTGGATGCCCGTTTTGCCGCCGGTAACTTCCTGCACGATGCGCTGGCCGGCGGCCCCATAACAGTCGGCGGTGACGGCACGCCGTTGCGCAGTTATCTATACGCCGGCGACCTGATCCCTTGGCTGCTGCAGCTGCTGGTCAAAGGCCAGGCGCGGCGCGCCTACAACGTCGGCAGCGACCAGGCTGTAAGCATCGCGGAACTGGCCCATGCCGTCGCCAAGGCAGCAGGCGGTTGCGAGGTAGTTGTCAGGAAGGTGCCCGACGGAGGTCCTGTACAGCGCTACGTACCTTCGATCGCCCGCGCCCGCGAGGAACTGGGACTGGACGTATGGACGCCGCTACCGGACGCACTGAACCGCACGCTTGACTGGGCGCGCCGGCATGCTGCCGGTTAAAATGGCCGCACCCCGTCACAGAGGCCGACCAGCCAGGTGCAGACCATGAACGCCGCGCAACAAATCGCCGACTGGCTGGTCAGCCAGGGAATCGAGCAGGTATTTGCCGTGACCGGGGGCGGTTCCATGTTTCTCAATCATGCGCTGGCCAGCCACCCCGGCCTGCACTGCACCTTCATGCACCACGAACAGGCCTGCGCCATGGCAGCCGAGGGATACGCCCGCATTTCCGGAAAACCGGCGGTAGTCAACGTCACCACCGGGCCCGGCGGAATCAATTCACTTAACGGCGTCTACGGTGCCTTTACGGATTCCGTTCCGATGCTGGTGCTCTCGGGTCAGGTCAAGCGTGAAACCTGCCTGGACTTCGTTGCGGTGCCCGGCTTGCGCCAACTTGGCGACCAGGAGGGACCGGCCATCCACATGGCGCGCCACGTCACGAAATTCGCCGAAATAGCCCGCAGTGCGGAAGTACTCGCCTCACTGCTGCCGCAAGCGTTCGCCGCAGCCTGCCGGGGACGCCCGGGGCCGGCGTGGATCGATATCCCGCTCGATGTGCAGTCGGCGAAAACCCGACTCGACTTCATCGAGCTGCCCTCCGCCGAAACGCAGGATGAAGATCTCGCGACGCCCTGCGCCCATATCCTGGATCGACTGGAGCACGCGCATCGCCCGGTCATTCTCGCCGGCAGCGGCGTTCGCATCGGCGGCGCCGCCACGGCCCTGCTTGCCTTCGCCGAAGCGCACGGCATTCCGGTGGCCACGGCATGGAGCCACGATCTGATTGCCAGCGACCACCCCTTGTTTGCAGGCCGTCCGGGCACCATCGGCACGCGTGGCGGGAACTTCTGCCTGCAGGCGGCCGACGTCGTGCTGGTCGTCGGCTCGCGACTCAACATCCGCCAGGTCAGCTACAACTGGAAAAGCTTTGCCAAGAATGCATTTGTCGCTCAGGTCGACATCGACCCTGCAGAGCTGGCCAAACCATTCGTCCGACCGCAACTTGCCGTGCGCGCCGATGCAAGGAATTTTCTTGCCGAGCTCACGGAACAGGCTAGTCAGCGGACACTTCCAAACTACTCGCCCTGGGCGCGGTGGTGTCGTGCCATCCGGGCCCGCTATCCGGTACTGCAGGCTGCGCAACGGCAGTCGCCCCAGCTCAATCCCTATTTCATCGTCGACCACATCTTCGGCCAGTTGCGCGACAGCGACGTCATCGTTTGCGGCAATGCCGCCGCCTGCATCGTGCCGTTCCAGACCGAGCGCTTGCGGGCGGGGCAACGCATGTTCAGCAATTCCGGTGCCGCCTCGATGGGTCACGACCTTCCCGCCGCGCTGGGCGCAGCCATGGCCGACCGCACACGACGGGTGATCTGCTTCGCCGGCGACGGCAGCCTGCAGATGAACGTGCAGGAACTGCAGACCCTGAAGACCAGCGGCGCCAATGTAGTCGTCCTGGTTCTCGCCAACAACGGCTACCTGTCGATCCGCCAGACCCACGAGAACTTTTTTGGCAGTATCGTCGGCGCCACTCCCGAATCCGGCGTCGACCTCCCCGACTACTCCGCGCTGGCCGCTGCCTATGGCATTTGCGCGACGCGACTGTCCTCTCATGGCGAGTTACCGAGCCTGAATGAATTCCTGGCACATGACGGCCCGGCGCTGGTGCATATCGACGTCGACCCGGCGCAGAACTTCGAGCCGCGACTGAAATCGCGGATCGCCGATGACGGAAGCTTTCTGACGCCGGAACTGGATGACATGTTTCCATTCCTGCCGGCAGAGGAATTGGCCGCGGTGCGTGCCGAAGCCGCCGCAATCAGGGCCGTCGTCCCGCACCTGGAACCCGCGTCGTGAGCGCCCTGTTCGACATCTCCGGCCAAGTTGCCCTGGTGACCGGCGGACGACGCGGGCTCGGGCGTGCCATGGCGCTCGGAATGGCCGATGCCGGCGCAAGGGTCGCCGTGGTCGCGGCAAGCTCCGAAGCCTCGGATCTGCAGCGGGAACTTGCCGGTCGCGGCGTCGACTTCCTCTACATTCAGGCGGACCTGACCAGGCGCAATGAGCGTGAGGGACTGGTAAGCCGGGTTGTCGAGCATTTCGGCCGCCTCGACATCCTGGTCAACAATGCCGGTCTGCAGCAGAAGAGGTCGGCGGTCGACTACGCCACGGACGCCTGGGACGTCGATATCGAACTTCTGCTCACTGCCGTACTCGACCTCAGCCAGCAGGCGGCGCGCCACATGATTCCCCAAGGGTACGGAAAGATCGTGCAGATTGCCTCGATCAGCAGCTTTCAGGGGGCACGCAACATCATCGGCTACTCGACAGCCAAGCATGGACTTGTCGGCTTGACCAAATGCCTCGCAAATGAATGGGCCGCGCTCGGGATCAATGTCAACGCCATCGCTCCCGGGATATTCGAAACCGACATGGCGGCACAAACCCTTGCTGATCCGATCAAGACGGCTGAACTCAAGGGACGCGTTCCCGCCGGACGCTTCGGCGCACCGGAGGATATCGTCGGCCCGCTGCTGTTCCTCGTCAGCAATGCCAGCCGGCATGTCCACGGGCACGTCCTGCTGGTCGACGGCGGCTGGATGGGACGCTAGACGCGTCGCGAAGGGAAATTGACTTGAACCCCAGCACGGACATGAACGGCGGCCAGAGGATCGAGGCCAAGGACTTGCGCTGCAAGGACAGGCAACCGCTGCAGGAAATCATCCCGCTGCCGACGCCGTTTGTCGTCTATATCGATCCGACCAACAAGTGCAACTTCCGTTGCGAGTTCTGTCCCACCGCCGACAAGGACCTGCTGCGAAAGGTCGGGCGGCCTGCCGCGACGATGAGCATGGACCTGTTCCGCAAGGCCGTCGATGACCTCAAGGCCTTCCCGCAGAAGCTCAAGCTGGCAAGCATCTACAAGGATGGCGAGCCGCTGATGAACAAGCATTTCCCCGACATGATCCGCTATCTGAAAGATGCCGATGTGGCGGAGCGCATCTGGACCAAGACCAACGGTTCTGCGCTGTGTCCGGAACTCAACCAGCGCCTGATCGATTCAGGCCTTGATCTGATCTGCATTTCGGTGGAAGCGGTGTCGGCCAGCGGCTACTTGCGCGTGGCAAAGGCGCGCATCGACTACGACAAGTTTCGCGAGAACATCGCCGATCTCTACCAACGCCGGGGCAATTGCCAGATCTACATCAAGATCGCCGACAGCGGCTTTTCCAAAGTGGAAATCGACAAGTTCTATGCGGACTTCCAGCCGATGAGCACGCAAATCGCTGTCGAGAAGCTGATGGGCTGGTCCTATTCCGACATCAAGGACTTCACGCTGGGCACCAAACCCGATACCTACGATGGACTTCCGCTGATTGCAAAAAAAGTCTGTGCCTACCCGTTCTACGTCCTGGCCATCAATGCCGACGGCAGTGTGTCACTCTGCGGCAACGACTGGGCCCACGGCACCGTGGTCGGCAACATCACGGAGCAGAGCCTGCACGAGATCTGGCACGGCGCGGCGCTGTACGAGTTCCGCAAGACCATGCTCGAAGGCCGCCGCAAGGAAATCCCGGTATGTGCAGACTGCTACTACCTGCAAATCGTGCCGGACAACATCGACCCCCACAGCGCTGCGATCCTCAAGCAGTTGAAAGAGGTACGCGGATGAAACTGGTCAGCGTCGTCACCCAGTGCTTCAACGAAGAAGAAAACGTCGAAGAACTCTACTGCCGCATCAAGGCCCAGTTCGAAAGCCGGTCCGGCTACGAGTTCGAGCACATCTTCATCGACAACGCATCCACCGATCGAACCGTGGAGGTCATCAAGAATCTGGCGCGCCAGGACCCGCGCGTCAAACTGATCGTCAATGCCCGCAACTTCGGCCACATCCGCTCGCCGCTGCATGCCATCCTCCAGGCGCGGGGCGATGCCATTGTGTCGATGGCATCCGACCTGCAGGACCCCCCGGAACTGATCGATACCTTCATTACCCGCTGGGAAGCCGGTTTCAAGATCGTCGTCGGCGTCAAGCCCTCGGCGCAGGAAACCTTCGCCATGTCGCTGATCCGCGGTCTCTATTACAGAACCATAGGCAGGATCTCGGAGATCCAGCTAATCCCGAATTTCACCGGTTTCGGCCTCTATGACCGTTCGGTGATCGAAATCATCCGCAAAATCGACGATCCCTATCCCTACTTCCGCGGCCTCATCGCCGAACTGGGCATCGAATACTCGACCGTCCCTTTCGAGCAGCCGAAGCGCGTACGCGGGATCACCAAGAACAACTTCTATACGCTCTACGACATGGCGATGCTGGGCATCACCAGTCACTCCAAGCTGCCTGTGCGCCTGGCCACCATGGCCGGATTCGCCTTGTCGATCCTCAGCCTGCTGGTATCGCTTGGCTACCTCGTCCTCAAGCTGGCATTCTGGGATCGGTTCGGCCTGGGCACGGCTCCCATCCTGATCGGGCTGTTCTTCTTCGCCTCGGTACAACTGTTTTTCATCGGGATCATCGGCGAATATGTAGCCGCGATACACACCCAGGTCATGAAGCGTCCTCTCGTCATCGAGAAAGAGCGCGTCAATTTCGAAGGGCAATAGCTGCCCGCACCTGCTTACCTACCACCAAGTTCAACCCACGCCATCATGAACCCGATTTTCGAGAATCTCTTCGTTCTGGAACTTGCCAACAATCACTGGGGGCGCATCGACCGTGGCCTGAAGATAATCAACGACTTCGCCCAGGTAGTGAAGTTCAACAATGTGCGCGCCGCCATCAAGCTCCAGTTTCGTGACGTGGATAGTTTCGTCCATGATGATTACAAGGGTACCCAGACATCCCGCTACATCAGCAAAACCGAGGCGACGCGCCTTTCAAGAGCGGACCTGCGCACGCTGGCCCTGCGCATCAAGGAGCAGGCCTGCATACCGATGGCGACTCCTTTCGACGAAGCGTCGGTCGACCTCTGCGAAGAACTGGATCTGCCGATCATCAAGATTGCCAGTTCCGACCTGAATGACTGGTTCCTCATTGAGCGCATCGCCCTCACCAAACGGCCGGTCATCGTCTCGACCGGCGGATCCTCACTCAAAGATCTCGACGACCTGGTCAAGTTCTTCACCAATCGCAACATTCCGCTGGCCATCAATCATTGCGTCTCGATCTATCCGAGCGAGGACGGCGAACTGGAGCTCAACCAGATCGACTATCTGAAGCAGCGCTATCCGAACAATGTCATCGGTCTCTCCACGCACGAATATCACGACTGGCATTCGTCGATGCTTTTGTCCTATGCGAAGGGCGCGCGCACCTGGGAGCGGCACATCGACATCGAGGAGGATGGCATTCCCGTATCGCCCTACTGTTCGCTGCCGCACCAGATCGACGCATGGTTCAAGGCCTACCACAAGGCTGTTGAAATGTGCGGCGGTGAGGCGACGACCAAGCGCGTGCCCAGACCCAAGGAGGTTCAGTACCTCGATGCACTGGTTCGAGGCGTTTACGCCAAGCGCGACTTGCCGGTCGGCTACGAGATTCATCACCGCAATCTGAACCGCGATTTCTATCTGGCGATTCCCTTGCTGAAGGGCCAGCTGTCATGCCGCGAGATCCTCAATGGACAGCAACTCGTCAACCCGGTTCAGCAGAACAAGCCGCTGATGATCGATGACATCGACAGCCCGTACGCCCGCAACCAAGCCCTCCGCGATCTGTACTACGAACGCGGACTGTAACGCTCTCGAATTGGGCAATCGGTCCTTGATGAACGAACAAACCCGTTTCCTGCTGACGGGCGCCTACAACACCGCCTTTGGCTACGGGACATTTGTGGTGCTTTACCTGTACCTGCAGGATGTGCTGCACTACCTTGTGATCGCGACGCTTGCTCATCTTATCGCCGTCGTAAATTCATTCCTGACCCAACGCAGCCTGGTATTCAGGGACGCCAGCCCCATAGTTCCTGCTTTCCTTCGCTTCAACCTCGCCACAGCCGCGTCACTGATCCTTGGTCTCGCGGGCATGGCACTGCTGGTCGACGGTGCGGGTGTGGCCCCGCTGATCAGTCAGGCCATCGTGACCGTGATTTCGGTCATCGTTATGTATCTGACCCACAGAAACTACACGTTTCGCCGTCCAGGCCAATGACCAACTGCCGCGCAGCTTTCGTTCCGGATGCGCCCATCATGCCTGCCGCCGGGTTGCGAACAATCTCGCTGATCGCCGGTCCGCCTCGCAAGCCAGTGGCGGTGATCAAGGTCCTCACGTGCTGCGCCGAACCCAGTCTTGGAATCCTTCCCCGGATAGACCATTCCAGGCTTGCCGACTACTTCAATCAGCCATGAAGGCGCTGCCCCGACTTGGCACGATTCTGCCGCGCCTGTTCTATTTGCTGCTCTCCCTGTGGGCGGTACTCCTTCTGTTGCGGGGATCGCCATGGATAGGCGACACCGAGCGGGTACCGGACTTCAAGGGTCCCTTCATGCAAGCCAGCCCGCGCCAGTATGGCGTGCTGCCGACGCGGATGAGTCGTGGCGACAAACTCGATATCGCCATGGAATTCCGCATCGAGCAGGAACTGATGGAGCGCATGTCCGACCAAGGTCGACAATATGCCGGGCTGTTTCAGACGGCCAGCGGCGAACAGGGAGTACGCATAGAGATGGGGCTTGCCCCGACTCAATACAACAACTGGGGAATCTCCATTGCCGGTCAGCACTTCGATCTGGGACGCGTCCCCGCTACCAACCGATGGCACAAACTGCGGCTTGTTGCAGCGAATCGGTCGGCCACGCTGACCATCGATGGCATTCGACTCATCCGTCTCGACAATTACCCGGACAAGGTCCGGATCGACGTGGTACGCGCCGGTTATGGTTATTCGCCCGACCGGCTTTTCCCCGGCCAGATACGCGATTTTTCGGTCAGCCTGACGCCCTACGATGCGCTGGCCGACCAGGCCCAGAAAGTGGTTGTGAGCATACTGGCAGCCGTGCTCCTGCTCTGGCTGATCGCAGCCGTTCGCATCGGCCTCAAAAATGGCCGAAACCCGTTCGACTCCGTTCCCGTCAGGTGGCTGTCGGCGTTGGCATACCTGGGATGTTTCTTCTGGCTCAAGGGCCACTACACGACGGAAACTGGCCAGGAATTGCTGACCGACATTGCACTTGCTGCCGTGCTGCTGGTAAGCATCCAGGCAGCGCTGGATTTCCCGCCACGACAACTCATGCGCCAATTCATCGTCAGCTTTGCGATCGGATTGAATTACTGCACATTCGCCGTGCTGATGGCCGGCGCAAGCTATCTGCGGGGACGGGCAGACGGCACGGAGACCGGGCTCACGTATGACGAGATCGGCGTGCTGCACCAATCAAACGTCGCCGAAACCCTGGAATTTTTCCTGAGCAGCTTTTCCCTTTCCGAAAAGGCGGTAATTCTGCTCTTTCCGATTCTGCCGTCGCTCGCTCTGTACCTCCTCGCCCGCATCCGCCTTCCCCGCTGGAGTACAACCGGTTCTGCTGTGGTTGGAGTTTCGGGACTAATTGCCAGCCCCTTCCTGCTCTCGACGGACAGCGGCATCGCTGCGACGATTTATGGCGGCTGGCAAAGTTACTCCGACGTCGAGCGCAACTTCTCCAACTACCGCCAATTGCGATCGCAAGCGTCGACGCTTGAAGCTACAAAGCGCGAAACCGGCGAAACCTATGTGCTGGTGATCGGCGAGTCCGCCAACCGCGATCACTTTTCTGCCTACGGCTATTTTCGACCTACGACACCCTGGCTGAATCAGCAGCGCAAGAATCCGAACGACATTTTTTTCGAGAATGCCTATGCCAGCTATGTACACACGGTTCCGGCACTCATGCAGGCGCTTACGGCAGCCAACCAGTACACCCCGGGAAGCAGTCTTTCAAGCCCGACACTGATCGAAGTCTTCCGCGCCGCCGGCTTTCACACCATCTGGCTCAGCGAGCAAACCATGAGTTGGGCCGACACGCCGCTGCACACCTTGGCGGCCGAGGCATCGCAGATAATTCAAGTGAGATCCCCGGGAAAAATCCTGCCGAAGTTTCGCGAGACTCTGCAATTCCTGGACCGGACGCGGAACAATTTGGTGATCGTGCACATGATGGGATCGCATGCCGACTACCGCAACCGCTATCCGCCCGACTATGCATCCAATTTTTCACGCGCGCCAGAAGACCTTGGTGATCACGCCCAGGCGAGCGAGTTTCTCGACAGGTTTCTCGACCCCTATGACCGGTCCATTCACTATACCGACCACCAACTGGCCGAAATGGATGCCGCACTCAGCGCCGCGCAGTTCGACAAATATGCTTTCATCTTTGTCGCTGATCACGGCGAAGATGTTTTTGGCCAGCGCTTCCACAACGCAGCGAACTTCAGTTTCCCGATGACACGCATCCCCCTGTTCATGCGCTTTTCTGCTGACTGGGTCGAGCACAATCGCACGAAGCACAGCCAGTTGCAGCAGCGCAGGAGCAGCATTTTCACGCTGGATCTACTTTTCGACACGATGGTCGGCCTGGCCGGCATCCGGACGCGGGCGTCCTCCGCGGGATTCGATCTCGGTCACTCGCGCTACATGTTGAACGAGGAAATTGCCCTTACGATGCGGCCACCCCCGGATTCACTCTCCGGGGTTTACACAAATGTTGTCGAACGATCGATTCGCGATGACCCGCAGCGGATTGCCCAAGACAATCTGCGTTTTCTCAATCGGGAATTTCCGGGGCGGTTTCTTGCCAACTGGGCCGACAGCCTGGCGCGCGCCAGCGAAGCCGACGCTCTTGGATTTGCCGGCCTCGAGGTAAATGTGGGCGTACCCTCGATGCACATCGGTCATTACCCGGAAATCGTTCATGCCCGAACGCTGGAGCAATATCTTGCGTTGCCCGTGGTGCGCAACAAGCACAAGCTGTGGCTCGACCTCAAGCTTGAATCCGGGCGCGCCGTGAACGAATCCCTGGCGGCCATGGAATCACTCGACAGGCGATACAAGCTGAAGGCTCACGCAATCATAGAATCCCCTGAGCACGGCCTCGCTGCATTCGCCGCGCGAGGCTGGCACACCAGCTATTACTTTATTCCCGAAAGGTGGCCTGGCTGCCTTGACGACGAGAAATCACGCCGCCAGTGCGCCAGAGACCTGGTGCTTGTCGTAAAGGAACAGAAACTTGGCGCCGTAAGCTTCGATGCACGCTACTACTCCTTCATCGACCGCTATGTCGCGCCTCTGCTACCTCCGACCGTGGCGTTCCACACGTTTGGCGCCGACCTGCCATCGATTTTCGCGCCGGATTTCCGCGAAAAGCTTCTGGCACGCAGCGAAGTGCGGGATCGACGAATCAAGACAATCTTGCTGGAGGGATCGCAAACATTCCATGAGGGAAGGAAAGTTTTCCGGACGCCCGGCGATAACGGCGCCAGGGCTTTTTGATTCACACCTTTTGCGTCCCACCTCAGATGACCACTGCCCGCTCTCAACCGCATTCAGACAGTCAAGACCCGTCCTTGCATGCACGCACATTCCTCGGCATGTTGCTTGCCGTCGGCGTGCTGACTATAGCGAACCTGCTTTTTCACGGTATGCACTTCGGCATGGACCTGTATCGCGGGCGCTGGTGCGAGGACGCCTATCTGTTCTTTCCCGGCCCGCTGTTTCATGCCGAAGACAGGTTCATGGACTATTTCAACATGCAGCATTTCATGCCCGAGTACGGGCAGACATCGGCATTGCCGCCCAGCCTGATCCTGCTCTATGGCATCGCCAGCCTGATCACCCGCGCGACTTCGCCGGGCGTTTCGATTGTGATTTTCTCCCTGTTTCAGTTCGGTCTGTTCGCCTACTCAATCGCCAGGCTGATGGGCAGTCTGCCTGGCGCAGTGTCTTGGAGCATGACGATACGGCTTGCATTTGCCCTGGCCCTGTGTCTGATTTCATATCCCGTCATTTTTGCCATCGACCGCGGCAATTTTGCGCTGACGGTATGCAGCATGATTTCCCTCGGAATCGCGGCTCACCTTCGCGGCGAGCGCTGGCAAGCCGCCGCGTGGATCGGCATCGCAGCCGCACTTCGCATCACGCCGCTGGTATTCGCCGTGGCATACCTCGGCAAAAAGGACTTCCGCTACCTGCTCACCGCGGTTGTCGTGGCCATGAGTGCAACAGGAATTGCCATCCATCCGGCCTCCCTTATATTCGAGGGCTATTCGTTGCAGACCTGGATCGACGGATTCGACGGTCACAGCTTCATGTACACGACCTGGCCCAACGGACTCGGCTGGAGTTCGTCGCTTTACAATCTGGTGAGGTTCATCAGGTACCTGGACGGCATCCCGCTTGACACGATCCTTGAGTCCGCCTATCGGGCGGAGCGACTCTATTCGATGGTCTGCGCCGGGCTGTTGGGCCTGCTGGCATGGAAGCTTCACCGCACCAACGCCGTAACCGGCTTCACTTTGCTTTCCCTGGCCTTTGTTGCGCTGCCCCATGTCACTGGCGACTACTATCTGGCCACCTTGATCGCACCTCTCGTAATGATCGCCGGCCAGAGCCGAATCGACTACCCGTCGCTAATGCTGCTGATCCTGCTGCTGGTGCCAAAGGACTATTTCTATTACTACTTCCACATCCACAAGTTCAGTGACATCAAGGTCCACGACTTCGTCGAATATGTCGACCTGCTCATCATCGGATACAAACCGTCGAGCATACAGTCACTCGTCATCAATCCGATATTGTTGATCTGGCTGGGCGTGCGGATGTACCTCAAGCCTCCCCCAGAAGCCGCCCAGGCCTAGAAAGCGCAGCATGAAGTCAAGCTCCGACCTTACGTCAGCAAGCGGGCCGCACGAGACAGTGGGGACCCATGCCGCTATCGGCGCGCAGCATCTCGAAGGTGGCCGCCTTGAAGAGGCGGAAGCCAGCTACCACAAGGCACTGGAGATCGATCCGGACTTTGCCGAAGCCCATTTCAAGCTGGGCAATATCGCGATGAAGCGCCGGTCGCCGGCAGCCGCGGAAGCTGCCTATCGCCGTGCCGTCAGCGCCGACTCCTGCCACTTCAAGGCCTTCTACAACCTCGGCAATCTGCTCCGGCTACAAGCGCGCCTCGGGGAAGCGGAGACCTGCTATCGGCGCGTGATCGCCATCGAACCCGGCTACAGCGATGCACACGTGAACCTTGGCGTCACTCTCCAGGACCAGGGACGCCATGCCGAGGCAGAGGCCAGCTACCGTGCTGCCTTGCAACTCGAGCCGAACGACGCCGATGCGCTCAACAACCTGAGCCTGTCGCTCAAGGACCAGGAACGGCACGGCGAGGCGGAAGTGTGCTGCCGTCGGGCACTGCAACTGGCGCCGCGCAATGCGCTGGCCTGGAACAACCTCGGCATCATCCTGAAGGAACTGGGGCGTCTCGCCGAAGCCGAAGCAAGCTATCGCAAGGCACTGGAACTGGCACCGAACTATGCCGAAGCATTGAACAATCTCGGCGTCACGCTCAAAGCGCAGGGACGACTCGCCGAATCCGAAGCAGCGCTTCGCCGGGCGATCGAGATCAGGCCGGCCTACGCCAATGCCTGCAACAATCTCGGTGCCACCCTGTCGCTGCAGGGACGGCATGCCGAAGCGGAAGTGCTTTATCGACAGGTACTGGAGTTTGACGCCAATAACGCGCAGACCTGGAACAGCCTGGGAGGCGCACTGGCCGGCCAGGGGCGCCCGGCAGAGGCGATTGCCGGCTTTCGCCGAGCCCTTGAAATCGATCCGGATCTGCTTGCCGCGCATAGCAATCTGCTGTTCACCCTGAACTACAGCGGCAGGCACGACAGTTCCGACCTGGTCGAGGAAGCGCGCCGGTATGGCCGGGCCGTCAGCCGCAGGGTGACATCCAGATATACGGCCTGGATATCTCCGGCAGCACCCCGGCTCCTTCGCATCGGGCTGGTATCGGCCGATCTCAGAAATCATCCGGTCGGATTCTTTCTCGAAGGTTTGCTGGCACATATCGACACGTCACGCATCGAGCTGACCGCCTATCCGACCGGGCGCACGGAAGATGCGGTGACGGTGCGCATGCGCAAGCATTTCGCCGCCTGGAAACCGATCGCCGATCTGAGCGACGAAGCCGCAGCGCAACTGATCCACTCCGATGGAATCCACGTCCTGATCGACCTTGCCGGACACACCACCGACAACCGGCTACCCGTGTTCGGCTGGAAACCCGCGCCCGTGCAAGCCACCTGGCTGGGCTACTTCGCCACCACGGGCGTCGCCGAAATCGATTACCTCCTAGCTACCGGCACCGAGATTCCGGACACACATCGCGGCCGGTTCACCGAATCGATCTGGTACCTACCCGACACCAGGCTGTGTTTCAGCGTACCTCAGTCCAGCATTCCCGTTACCGGACTGCCCGCGCTGCGCAGGGGCTGGATAAACTTCGGCTGCTTCCAGAATCTGTCGAAGGTGGGCGATGAGGTGCTCGCCACATGGGCCCAAATTCTCGCGGCCCTGCCGGATGCACGACTGCGCTTCCAATGTCCGCAGCTCGCCACGCCAGGCTCGCGGCAACAGCTGGCTGCGCGCCTGCAGCAACGCGGCATAACTCCGGGGCGAGTGACGATGCTCGGCGCGGTCGACCGGGAATCCTATCTGGCGGCGCATGCCGAGGTGGATGTGATTCTTGACACCTTTCCCTACCCGGGCGGCACGACAACCTGCGAGGCCTTGTGGATGGGCGTGCCGACCCTGACCCTGGCCGGCGAAAGCATGCTTGAACGACAGGGCGCCAGCTTTCTGACCATCGCCGGGCTGACGGACTGGATTGCATCCAGCCGGGCCGAGTACGTCGAAAATGCACTTGCCGTCGCCAGGGACCTGGAGTCCTTGGCCCATTTGCGCTCGATCCTGCGCCAACAAGTGCTGGCTTCCCCACTGTTCGATGCGCCGCGCTTTGCCCGCAACCTGGAGCAGGCGCTGTGGCAGATGTGGCAAGGGTATTTGCCAAACCATCGCGCCGAGAACGGCACTTGAATACGGCGACCCGCCATGACTGGACTCGTCACCCGATCGACGGCCTGACGGTCCTTGGCTTCGCCTACATCGCCTTACCCAACCTGATCTTCATGTTCGGCTGGTTGCGCTGGCCGGTCGCGCTGGTACTATGCGCCGCCCTGCTGCACCTGCTGTTTCGAGCTCTGGCGGTGCGACCGATTGCCTGGCACTGGAAATACTCTCGCGCCACCACGCTTGTGCTCCTCGCTAGCGCAGTCGCCTGGGCAGCATTTGGCGGCGGCAGCCACTTCATGTATGCCAACCCCGACTGGGATGTTCGCGATGCCGTGCTCGGCGATCTGATATTCGCCGATTGGCCGGTGCACTATCTGTCGGCTGACGGCGCCCGGCTCGTCCTCCGTTCGGCGATCGGCTATTTTCTGCCGCCGGCGATGTTTGGTCGCATTTTCGGCACTGCGCATGTCGATATCGCGGTCTACCTCTGGACCGCGACGGGAGTGCTGATCTTTCTCGCACTACTGCCTTTGCCACGGCATGCCGGCTGGCGCCTGGCATTGGGCCTGTGGCTTGCAGTGTTTTTCAGCGGCATGGATTTCGTCGGTCAATTGATCGCCACCGAGTCGCTGCCGCAATTTCCGCTCAGGCTCGAGTGGTGGGTTCCGTTGAGCTACCCGTCGCTGGCCAACCAGCTTCTTTGGGCGCCCAATCACAGCCTGCCGCTATGGATGGGCACCCTGCTCGTCTTGCGCCATCTGCACAGCCCGGATTTCCTGCGCATGGCTGCGGCATTGCTGCCGCTGACGCTGATATGGACGCCGTTCGCCGCGCTGGGGCTGGCGCCCTTCTGTCTGCTGGGCGCCGTCAAGGCCGTCCGCCAGTCCGGCTGGCGCTGCATTCCGTACGATTCGGTGGTTTCGGCTGCGATTTTCTCCGCACCCCTGATCATGTTCCTGCTGCTGGATGCCGGACGGATACATGCCGGCATCGCCACCAATGTAGCGGACGGAGTACCCAGTTACACGCTGCAGGCGGCGTCCCTGCATTCCTATCTATTGTTCATCGCCTGCGAATTCCTCTTCCTGGCCCTGGTACTGGCTCCGCATGTTCGACAATCGCGGGACGTCTTTGGCCTTGCGCTACTGATTCTTGTCGGTCTGCCCCTGCTCCGCTTCGGTCCGTCCAATGACGTGCTGCTGCGACTGTCCGCGCCGCCACTGATCGTTTTGCTGGTGGTCTGCCTGCAGACCCTGCTCGATCCGGGCCGCCAGCAGACCCGCTCGACACTGCTGCTAGCCTGGCTGTTCCTGGCCATCGGAGCCCATACCGCCTTCAACGAGTTCTGGCGTGCCGCCACCTACACTCGAGCGCCAGCGGACTACCGCCACACCCTGGCTGAGAAGCAGGACGGGAGGCCTGCGGCGCACTATGCGGCACAGATCGGCACATCGGCCGCAGGCATATGGCTCAAGCCCCTGGCCAGGCCCGCCAGCGACACACAACGAAATCCATAGGCGCGCTGCGTGTCAGGCCTCAGTCGCGGCGCGCGGCTTCCGGCGTCAAGCGCCCTTTGTGGATGCTCAGGTAGATATCCTCGAGCGCACGAACGAATCGCTTCGTGTCGAACAGGGGCGCGCTGCCGCGATCGGCCAGCAGACGGCGCTTCAGATGACCCAGCCGTTCGGGTTGATGGCAAAGGTCGATACACAACTGAAGGTACTCGGGTATCGAGCGGGTGATGCACTCCGGCAAATGCGCGGCGGTCAGCAGACTCGCACCTACGCGTCCGGCAAAACTGTGTCCGAGCAGGCTGATCATGGGCACCCCTGCCCAGAGGACATCCAGGCCGGATGAGTGAGAGTTGTAGGGCCAGGGATCCAGCGCCAGGTCAGCCAGTTGCAGGCGCGCCAGGTGATCCGACCGGGACGCCACGCGCGGCGCGAAGACAATCCGCTCGGGCGAAACGCCGCGTGCCGAGGCCTCGGCCAGCAGGTTCGCCGCAGTTCCGTCGGCAGGCTTGCTCAACCAAAGGATGCTGCCCGGAGCGGCCTTGAGGATGCCGCACCAGATATCGAATACCTGCGGATTGAACTTGTAGCAGTTGTTCATCGAACAGAAGACAAAGCCGTCCTCCGGCAGTCCCGCAGCGGCTCGTGCCGGTGCGGCGGGTACCTGGGTCGACGTGTCGAATGGCAGGTAGCAGTTCGGTAGCTGCAGGATCCGCTCGCTGTAGGCCGCTGCCTGCTCCAAGGGAGTTACGACGGGATCGCCCAGCACGAAATCGGCAAGCCGCGGGTCCGCCATGGTTCCGGCGTAGCCGAGCCAATTGACCTGGATCGGCGCAGGCCGCAGCGCGAGCATGGCGGCGCGATTGCCGCTGGTCCATCCCTGCAGATCGATCAGGATGTCGATCCGGTCGCCGGCAATTCTTTCGGCACCGGACTCGATGCCCAGAGTCGTGATATCGACGAAGTGGTCGAATGCCTTGCTCAATCGCTGCCGGACCTGACTGCCGTCATCCGCCGACATCGAGTAGCCGAAGACCTCAAAACCGGACCTGTCGTGGAGTTCGACAAGTTGCGGAATGACATGGCCGACCGGATGCTCGCGAAAGTCATAGGACAGGTAGCCGATGCGGACTCGCCTGTCGCTGCGTTCGTCGGAAGCGCGACGGACTGCCGGGGAATGACCGCCTTGCCGCAGGTCCGGCGCGACAGTCGCCGCCACATGGCAGGCCGCAATCCGGCGTAGTTCGAATTCGGTCACGCCCGGCACGGACAAGGCGTGGAAGGGCGCCAGGGCCGGGCGCTCGAACTGCGCGGTCACTTGCCGCAGGCGCAGGATGTCTTCATCCAGCGTGGCCCAGCGGCAGGTGCGCAGAGCCAGGACGACCAGGGCGCCGAGGTTGAAGTAGTTGGCCGGATCGGCTTCGGCAAGCACGGTGAAGCAGGAAAACGCCTCTTCGTTCATGTCGGCATTCAGCAGGGCGCCCGCCAGCAGATTGATCGCCTCGTCGTAATCACCCGGATGCAGTTCGATCGCCTTGAGCAGGCAGGGAACAGCCTCCTTCCACTGGCTGGTATGGCAGTAGGCGGCACCCTTGTTCTTCCATACCTCTGCGTCGCCAGGCGCCAGTTCCAGGGCGCGATCGAAGGCCTCGATCGCCCGGTCGGAGCGCAACATGGCGGACAGCACAATGCCGAGATTGTTGTGGAGTTCGGCATCCTTGGCCGCAACGCCGAGTGCCTGCTCAAGAACGGGCAGCGCCTCGTCATAGCGCTGCAGTCCGATCAAGGCAAAGGAAAGCGATTTGAGGACGTAAGGATGACCCGGCAGAATTCGTTGCAGTTCCCGCGCCAACCTCTCGACTTGCTCATGTTTGCCCTGCTCGACCAGCCTGGCCAGGGGCTTGAGCACGTCGGGAAACGCGCTCTTGCGTCGATTCGACATCGCCGCAAGCTGCCTGTTTCTATTTTTCAACTGGTGCGGCCCCTGCGGCTTCGGGCGCATTGGCCGACGTGCCCAGATACCGCAGGAAGACTCCTTCCAGGGTCATCGTCGGGCGAATCTCGAGCACCGTGTGCCGGGCCTCGCGCAAGGCGTCGAGCACAGACCACAACTGGTCGCGACGCACGTCGATCCGCCAGCGACCCTGAGTCTCGGCGACAAAACCCTGCAGGGCAAGGCTGCCGGAAGAACGCACGGTCAGCGTCTGCTCATCCTGCAGAAGGTCCGCCGGGGATTGCACTGTCATCAACCGTCCCTGGTGGATCAGGCCGAAACGGTCGGCCAGGCGCTCGATGTCGTGCAACACATGCGAGGTCAGGAAGATGGTGCCGCCGGAATTGCGAAATTCGCCGAGGATATCGACGACGTCCTTGCGTCCGACCGGATCGAGCCCGGAAAGCGGCTCATCCAGAATCAGCAAGCGCGGCTTGATTGCCATGGCATGCGCCAGGGCGACCCGTTGCACCATGCCCTTGGAAAAGCTTCTGATGCGCTTTTTCGCCACACCAGCGAGGGAAAAGCGTTCCAGCCAACCCATGCAGTGAGCCTTGACGGCTGGCAAACTGACACCATGCAGCGACATGCCCATCAGCAGAAACTCGAGGGGGGACAGGTAGTCATAGAGACTGGGATTTTCCGGCACATAGCCCAATCCCTGGCGGGCACGGTGATCGTGCACATCCAGGCCAAACATTTTCGCTTGCCCGGCGCTTGGCTTCAGCACTCCGGTGAGCAGTTTGATCGTCGTGCTCTTCCCCGCGCCGTTGGCGCCGATGAAGCCGAACACCTCACCTTGCGGAATTTCGAGCGTAAGGCCTTTTACGGCCTCGAAAGCCGGGCTTGACCATGAGCGCGGATAGGTCTTGCTCAAGCCGACAATGGAAATGGCGCGGCTCATTTTTTCAGGCTTTCCAGACCCACGGCCAATCCCTTCTGATTCAGTCCGTAGCCGATGCCCAAGGGATCGGCAGGAATCTTTGCCACGAATCCATTCTTCCGCAAATCTTCCAGCGACTCCGGCGACTTGCCATGGCGCAACTGGTACTCGCTGGCGGCTTTGCGCAGCATCGCGAGGTCGCGCAAGCGCTGGCTGCGCTTGTGCAGATACGCGGCGAAATCCTTGCGTTTGGTCTGCGCCGCCATCGCATCGACAATCCGCGCGGCCATTGCCAGGTCCTGGCTGCGGGCGATCCATCGCGACGCCAGGTCCTCCATCAGCAATCGTTCGTCCGGATCGGGAAGACGCAGCGCCGCACGCCTTAGCCATTCCGCCGCCCCCAACCCGTCGCCGAGAAAATGCACCAGGTAGAACCCATAGTAGAAGGGCGGCTGGTAGTCATAGGGCCGGGCCTCCGTGGCCCGCCGTAGAATCGACTGGGTGGCTTCCACCTGGCCCTCCCAGGGCAATATCGCCGCCGCGGTGTAGTAGTTGTCTTCGTGCGCGGGATTGAGCCATGAGGCATCCTCCTGCACCTTGGCCAGGACCCGGTAGTCCTCCGGCTTCATGCGGCTGGTTTCGGTCACCAGAGCGCGCACTGCCGCCCAACTGGCGGCCAGATAGCGGTCGCCGCCGGCCAGAACGACCTGCACGAACAGCGGCAGCGCCACCTCGATTTCCGCACCCGCGTTAACTCGCTTGATTTGCCCGAAACGGTTCTGTGCCAGGCTGAAAATCATCAGGCCCGTCAGGAGAAAGACCACGGGCAGGACGTGAAAGCGCCGCACCTGAGGTCTCAAAAGAACTCGCGCCGCCGAAAAATCATGACCGCCAGCGATATCAGAACGAACACATAGCCCGTTGCCAGCAGCAGGCTGCTGGCGATCGCGCCTTCCCCCAGAGGCAGGCCGTACATAGGCCAAACTCGCCAGTCGAGGCGCGAAAGATCGGGAATGACCCAGCGAATGACGTCCATCAATGGCCCAAAGCGGGCCATGATCAGGGCATCGCCATCGGCACCCCGTTCAAGATAGTCGAGTACCGCACCCAGGCTCTTGCCGGCTACCGCAAACATGGCGCCCAGCGCCACGGGCAGCATCTGCACGGTAGAGAGGGTCGAGATCAGCAGTGCGAACGCAGCGACCACCACGGCATCGAGCCAGAAGCCGCCGATGGTCGACCAGTAGGCCCAGCCCAGATCGACCGAGTGTGCCTGCTCATACTCGCCGCCCGACAGCAAGGCCGAAACCCAGAGCAGCATCCCGAGTAGGGCGGCGGCGACTGCCAACAGGCTGACGACACCGGCGAATCTGCCGACGACGTAGGCATCGCGCGACACCGGATAGGAAAGGGCATACAGCACCGTGCGGCGCTCCACCTCGCGGCCCACCAGTTCCTGCACCCAGAACACGGCGAACAGCACGAGGCTGAAGCGCATGCCGGAAAAGCCGACATCGAGCGTGACGGTTTTCGGCTGGCGCGGTGAAAATGACGCGGCGAGAAAGGCAACGCCGACCAGCAGCGCCCCAAGGACCAGGATGAGCAACACCGCGCGACTGCGAAAGCCGGAGCGAAGGGCAGACAGGCAGAATGACAGCATGAATGAAAGAAGCGCGCCGTAGCGCGCCCCTCTTAAGCTGGACTAGTACAGATCAGCTTGCGTCGCGCTTGAGAGCCGACGCGGCATCCGTAATTTCCGTAGTCGAGCAGCCGGTGGTTGCGCAGGTTCCGACCGCAGCGATGCCGCCGCCGGCCGTGCCGCCACCAAAATAGTTCTTGCCCTTCGACGAACCGGCGACCACACCCAGTGCCGTGCCGTTCTCAGAATAGTTGCTGACGACGTTGGCCGAACACTTGACGGTAAACGCCGTCTTGACAAACATGTTGGCGGTTGTGGTGACGGCATAGTTGCCACCGGCGCCGCCGGTGCAAGCAGCGGTCGCGTTGGCCTGCGAGCTAATTGCGGAAGCTGCGAGGGCAGCCAGAATCATTGCTTTTTTCATAATAATAATCTCCTGGGTTATCCGAGTCCGAGTCTTACTGAATCGAGTTGGCAACAGCGGCGGTCAGCAGATTCTTGGCATCCGACTGAGCGGCCTTGTCCTCACCCTTCTTGGTGTACTCGCTGAACTGCGGAATCGCGATAGCCGCCAGAATTCCGATGATGGCGACGACAATCATCAACTCGATGAGCGTAAAGCCCTTCTGCAAGGTTTTCATTCAGTTCTCCTGATTAAGCAACGACACGTGTCGCTGGCGAAGCTTAAAGCAAGACCCGAGCCACCCAACGGAGACCGGCCAGCACGTGTTACAGCCAGCAGGGACGGAAGCCTTGCCCATCCGATTACCGCTTGGTCACGGCGAAGTGACAAAAAACGGCACCGGGCTGACGCAACCCGGCAGTGCAAACAGATCTATGAACAATTTCGGGAAGCTTGCGGGGCCACTTCCGCGTCGGAAATCCAGATTGCGGCGGACCCATCCAAGGCTACAGATCCGATTCGGCGATTGCCCTGGTGAGGAGGTTCCTGGCATCCGACTGCGCCGCCTTGTCCTCGCTTTTCTTCGTATAGTCGCTGAACTGCGGCAGCGCAATGGCCGCAAGGATTCCGATGATCGCCACCACGATCATCAGTTCGATCAGCGTGAATCCGCCGTTCCCTCTCGGCAAGCTCATATAAGAATTCCGTTCAGCGCATCGGACAAGCTAATCTATTTAAAAAGCAATTTTCGATCCATCGGCCGACATCAATTCCCTGCTGCGCCTCAGCACAGCCGGAGTATCTGCGGCAATCCCGCTGCTGTCCAATACCCAGGATTCTGGTGCGCGTGCTCCGGGTTCAGGTAACTGATCAACTGGGGCAAGCCGCGTCCTTGCCTGGCGCATTCCAGGATCAGTCGCCGATTGATCGCGGCGGATGAAAACGGACTCTTGCAGAGCCATTCGAGACGCTCCAGCGCGCCGCTCTGAAAACGCGACGAATGACTTCTGGTCAATTCGAACTGCTCGTTCGCAGCGGCGATGAACCACTCCGACTCCCGACCCTCGGGTGAAAGCTGCTCGTAGCGTTCGCACGGCGGATAAAAGGGTTGATCGATTTCCACCCCGCTGGCGCTTACCAGTTTTTTAAGAATGCCCACGGCGACGTCGCGACGGCCCAGATCCAGTGCGACTCGCGCCAATGTCGCGAGGCCCGCCGGTGTCTCGGCTTCCCGGCAATAATCGCTCAGCAGATCGAATGCAGCCTTCAATGCCGCATGTCGGCGAGCGCAGTCCAGGTTTGCGTTCCGGTATGCCGCATAGGCGACGAATGCCTCGCCAAACGGGCAATCGCAAATGTCGTCAATCGTGAATTCAAACGCGCGAGCGTATGGCTGCGACAATGCTACCTTAAGTGCCGTCGCACGCTCCTCACTGGTCAGTGAGAGCGCAACGGAAGCCCCGACAAGGAAGCCGGATTCCATCAGGATTGCCGCTCGATCCGGCTTGGTGGCGAAAAGATTCAGCTCGTAGGAATCAATCTGCTCATCACTTGCCAGCGGAACAAGGCAGGTGGCGTCACCCAGTAACCGGTAGGTGCGATAACCGAGTACCTCGAGAACCCAGCGGGCGGCATTGGTCTGACCGCTCCCGTGCTTGACTTCATACATTACTAGCGGGGAGTGGCTGGTGAAAAAGCCTCGTCCACCAACGACAATCTGCTCCTCCTGACCTTCGGCGTCGATCTTGATGAAATCGATCGGCGGCCACTGCAATTCACGCTCCTGAATGTCAAGCGACGACACGCGAACACGTTCGGCATTCCCTGCAACCGGGGGCCCATCGCGGAGGGAATTCAGCTCACTTGAAGATCCATCCTGCAGCCACCCCTGCTTTTCCGAGTCTGAAAGAGCACTGGGCAGAATTCGCAGATTCTCCAGTTTGTTCCTGAGTCGGCTTGTCTCGAGGTGCCTCCGTGCGCCGGCGCCAGGCTCAAACGCAAACACGCGCCCGCTATTGCCAACGGCGCGGGCAATTGGAAGGCTGTAAACACCGACATTGGCCCCAATATCGATCGCGTTCATCCCGGGTCGCAAGCAACGCGCAACAAAATCGACCTCCTTTTCAAACCATCTTTCCTGCTCCAGCAACACATAGGTCGAGATGGATCGCAGGGTATCCGGAACCGAGATCAAGATTCCATCCGCCGTTCTTACAACTAGCGCATGATCCCTGTTGTTGTGCGCCGGTCCTTCCTGCCTTGCATCCTGGCAATCGCCGGATTGGGGCGATTCGGATTCCGCCTTCGATGCACTCGCGTTTGAGCCCTCGCTACGAGGCTTTTCGGCAATCATGTTCAGGCTGATCGGGACACCGTTGATCTCCATTGAACTCATGTCATCGAACAAACCAAAGCTTTCGACGCGCCGTATCGCGACGTACCCCGAATCGCCAAGGAACTGCGCAAGAAACTCCTGATTCAAACCGACGACGTGGTAATCGTGCGCGTCGACATGCCCGCCGAACATCATCCGCATGACGAAGAAACGCTGGTCGACTGTCAGTTCGTCCTTTGCCAGGAACAAACCGGCGAGCACATCCATATCCGGTACGCTGATCATCACTCGTCCGCCAGGCTCTAGGACACGAAGCCATTCCTTCAGCGTATCGACCAACTCGTGCTTATAGTCGAGATGTTCGACAATGTGAGATGCATATATCTCCGAGAATGTCGCGTTGCGAAAGCGCGACAAGTCGTTTGCATTGCCGACGTGGTCGACGCAGGGAGCGGGGCTCACATTCAATATTTCCCAGCCTTCGGCTCCTGCCGTCCCGCCGATATGCAGCCGCCGCAGAGTGCCATGGCCAAGGCTCGCTTCGAGCGCCTCGGGCCGACCGGGCTGGATGACCCGCATCGAATAATCCTGGCCGCTATCTGCTGCCGCCTCGTCTCCAGACCGGCCGGTGCTCGCGCCGTGATCCGGCAGCTGCAGAAGCCTTGCGGCATGGGCAGTCGGTGCATTTTTGAATGCAAAAGCTGCGACTTCAAAAAATCCGGTTCGGGCAAAAACCCGAGAAAAACCGGCCGCATGCAGGACGTCCAGCAGGGACTTTTCGGTAAATCCGGTCTTGTGCGCGAAGAAGTCGTTGCCGCTGCGTTCAATTTCGCGACCATAGCCATAGATGACATCGCGAACCGTGATTGGGCCGGCGCTGGACTGATACAGGATGTCAGTGATATCCAGGCCCTGTTCCACCACCGCTCGCATGAGCACCGCAATATCCGGAACCCGGACAAACACGAAGCCTTCATCCTTGAGTACATGCTGAAACCCAGCCAGCACCCGGGCGACATCATGCGGATAGTAGTGCTCCAGATTATGCGAACAATAGACTGAGTCGAAGGAGGCCGCTGGCAGACATTCAAGTTCTCGCGCATCGCAAAGAACGTCCGGATTGCATGCCGGGTCGATGTCCAGCAGGACGTTGTCCCAGCCGGCGTATTCTGGCGGCAGAGGAATCTCCCGGGAGTTGCCGCCGACGTTCAAAACGCGTGGTGTTGTCATATAAGCCGCAGCGAGCTCAACTTTGAACTGCTGTTTTCATTGCATGTATGGCAATTGGATTGGGTACTAACTCGACCTGCGCCAATGCCTTGCCCAATTTGGCCGATCTGGGGGCAAGCCGGAATCGACTGGATCGAGAATGGCCATGCAACACTTTTGAAAAGCTGCGGAATCTGTAGAAGACCAATTGCCAGTCTGTTGCAGTAATGCATCCTAAAATCAACTTGCCACCAGCGCTGCCTCGTCAACCGCGTCGATCTGCCCCGCATCGAGAAACTGTTCGGCGTAACGCCGATAGACGCCCTGCCTGACGAAAACATCGAACAGGTCCGGGTCGATATGGCCACCCTTCTTGAAGTTGGCCATGATGCTCATCGCCTGCGACAGTTTCATGCCGTGCTTGTAGGGCCGGTCGCGCGCGGTCAGTGCCTCGAAGATGTCGGCGATGCCCATCATCCTTGCCTGGACCGACATCTGCTCGCGGGTCAGCCCCTTCGGGTAGCCCTTGCCATCCATGCGCTCGTGATGGCCGCCGGCGTACTCGGGCACGCGGGTCAGGTGCTTCGGCCACGGTAGCTGTTCCAGCATCTTGATGGTGGCGACGATGTGGTGATTGATGATGTCGCGTTCCTTCAGCGTCAGCGTGCCGGCGCGGATGGTCAGGTTGACGACTTCGTCGGCGGTGAGGAACTCGGTTTCGACGGCATCGACGTTGCGCCACTTGCGGCCGCTGCCGATGTCGCGCACGCGTTGCAGATCCTCGTCCTTCATGGCTTCGCCGCCGACATTGGCCTTGCGCAGGAACTCCCGGTCCTCGTCGAGGGCGCGGACTTCATCCTGATAGGCGCGCCAGATATTGTCTTCCGCCGCGGGATTCACGTTTTGGCGCAGGGCCAATTGCTTGCGCAGCGCATCCAGTTCGGCGTCGCGCTTGAGCACTTCGAAGCGGGTGTCGATCAGTTGTATGCGGTCGAACAGGGTTTGCAGTTTGGTGGCTTTGTCGACCACATGAACCGGCGTCGTGACCTTGCCGCAATCATGCAGCAGGCCGGCAATCTTGAGTTCGTAGCGATCGCGCTCGTTCATCCTGAACGAAGCCAGGGGGCCTTCCTGCGTCGCATCGGCCGCTTCGGCCAGCATCATGGTCAGGGCCGGCACGCGCTGGCAATGACCGCCTGTATAGGGCGACTTCTCGTCGATCGCCAGGTTGATCAGGCTGATGAAGGCCTCGAACAGTTCTTCGAGCTGGGTGATCAACAGGCGGTTGGTCAGGGCGATCGCAGCTTGGGAGGCGAGCGACTCGGCCAGACTCTGGTCCGCCGACGAAAACGCCCTGACCTCGCGTGAATGCGGATCGAGGGCATTGATCAGTTGCAGCACGCCGATGATCTCGCCTTCGTGGTTCTTCATCGGTACCGTGAGGAAAGACTGCGATCGATAGCCGGTGCGTGCATCGAAACTGCGAGTGCCGGAAAAGTCGAATCCCGCTTCGGTGTAGGCGTCGGCGATATTGACCGTCTTGTCGTGAATCGCGGCGTAGGCGGCCACCATCGAATCATTCGACTCACCCTTGTCGTTGATCAGCGGCAAATTCGGAAAGTTGATGGCATTGCCGGTAGTGCCACCCATCGCGATGTGCAGCGAGTCGGTACGCAGGATTTCGAAGCGCAGTGCCCGACCATCATCGGTCATGCGATAGAGGGTGCCGCCATCGGCATGGGTAATCGTCTTGGCCGCGATCAGTATCGATTCGAGCAGGCGGTTGATGTCGCGCTCCTTGGAGAGCGCGGCACCGATCGCATTCAGCTGTTCGAGGCGGCGAAACAAATCGCTGGAGCTGTCCATGCCCATCCTTACTTGATGCAGACGGCGCGCACCTGCTTGAGATCGGTCACGCCCTGCAGCGCCTTTTCCAGGCCATCCATCTTGAGCGTCAGCATGCCGTCCTCCAGCGCCTGGGCGAACAGCTGCGCGACGCGGGCGTGCTCCTGGATCAGCTTCTTCAGCGGTTCAGTGCCGATCATCAGTTCATGGAGGCCGACGCGCCCCTTGTAGCCGCTGCCGCCGCAGGTGTCACAGCCCTTGGCCCGGGTGAACACCAGGTGCCCGTCCTTGCCGTAGTCCTTGATCAGACGCTCCAGCGTCGCCTTGTAGGCGGCGTCCTTGTCTTTCAGGAAAGGCCCCGTGTTGTCCAGTTCGCTGCAGTACTCCTTCATGAACAGCCGGACTTCATCGGCGTCCGGCGTGTAGCTTTCCTTGCACTTGCACAGACGCTTGGCCAGACGCTGGGCGAGAATGCCCAGCAGGGCGTCGGAGAAGTTGAACGGGTCCATGCCCATGTCGAGCAGGCGAATGATCGATTCCGGCGCGCTATTGGTGTGCAATGTGGCAAACACCAGGTGGCCGGTCAGCGAGGCCTCGATGCCGATGCCCGTAGTTTCGGCATCGCGCATTTCGCCGACCATGATGATGTCCGGGTCGGCGCGCAAGAAGGCCTTCATGACCGTGGCGAAATCCATCACCTTCTTGTTCACCTGCACCTGGCGCAGGCCCTTCTGCGTGATTTCGACCGGGTCTTCGGCAGTCCAGATCTTGGTGTCGACGGTATTCAGATAGCCCAGCACCGAATGCAGCGTCGTGGTCTTGCCGGAACCAGTCGGGCCGCAGACGAAGAACAATCCGTAAGGCTTTGAAATCGTCGCCTTGAGCTTGGTCAGATTGGTCGGCAACACGCCCAGCTTGTCCAGCGGGATCGGTTCGCCACCGGCCAGGATCCGCATCACGACATCCTCGACGCCGCCGGTGGAAGGAATCGTCGCCACCCGCAGTTCGATATCCAGCGGGCCGTATTTCTTGAACTTGATCTTGCCGTCCTGCGGCTTGCGGCGCTCGGCGATATCGAGGTCGCACATGATCTTGAGCCGCGCCACCATCGCGTTGCGGTAACTGGCCGGCACTTCGATGTACTTCGCCAGGGAACCATCGCGGCGGAAGCGGATCAGCACCTTGTCCTTGCCCAGGCCGGGTTCGATGTGGATGTCCGAGGCGCCCTGCTGGTAGGCATCGATGATGATTTTGTTGACCAGTTTGACCAACTCGTTGTCGGCCGCCGCGGAAATGTCGTCGGCGGCGCCGCCTTCGCCCTCGCCCTCGTCCTGATCGAGGGTCGACAGCAGGTCGCCGACGGAACTGTCGTCGGTAAAGCCGGGAACGCCGCTTGCACCGAACAGCTGATCGATGGTCTGCCCGAATTCATGGTTGGTGATGACCCGATAGGTGACCTTCGCCCGCGGAAACACGTTATTGACGACGCGCGAGCCCTTGACCTGCTCGGGGTCCATGCAAACCACCATGACGCCTTCCGGGCCCTCTTCCACCGGAGCCCACTTGGCCTGCTCCAGAAAGTCCCGCTTCAGGTTCTTGAGCAGATCGACGGGCTTGATGCGGTCGGCCCGGAACGGCTCATAGGGCACATTGAAGAACTTGCCCAAGGCAACACCCAGCGCCTGATGCTTGACCTGGAACTCGTTGACCAGCACTTCCTCGATGTCCATATTCTTGCGCCGCGCGGTGCGCGTCGCGAGTTCCAGTTCCTGAGCCGAAATGACCGCATCGGATACCAGAAAGTCGTATTTGGTCTTGACCGCCTGGGCCGGCTTGCTGCGCTGATTGAAGGCGATCGCCAGGGTCTCGCACAGTCCCTTGACGCCTTCCTGGGCGACCGCGGCGAATGGCGTGCCCGCCTTGTTGTTGATGATCTGGACCACGCCGAGCAGTTCGCCGCTCTGCGCATCCACCACCGGCGCCACCAGCATCTGCTTGGTGCGATAGCCGGTGCGCTTGTCGACTTCCTGCAGGAAGCGCAGCGAGGGATTGATCGCCTTGAGTTCCGCATCGTCATAGACGTCGCGGATATTCACGGTCTTCTTGGCCAGTGCGACATGACCGGCGATACTCTGGTCGGCGATCGGCAGGCGCAAATCCTTGAAGGAATTCAGGCCGGTCTTTACCTTGGAAACGATGGAGGCCTTGTCGTCGCCAACCGTGTAGATCGTGAGCCGATCGGCATTGAACAGGCTGCAGATTTCGCCCGACAATTCCAGCATGATTTCATCGATGTTGGATGTCGCATGAATCTTGTTGGTAACAACCTGGAGATTCTTGAAAAATGCAAGGCGGGAGTCCACATCGGACCCGGCGGCCTCAGGGGAAGCGGCAGGAACGGCACTCATCGGACTGACTCCATGGCGCCAGCGTATGCCCTCATGCCGCCATCGAGAAGGACAGCATTGAAGCCACGCTGGGAAAGCAAAAATGCAGCGGCGGAACTGCGGCGGCCGGTCTGGCAATAGACAATATATTCCTTTGCCATATCAAGCGCCGCCGATGCCTGACGAATGTCATCCAGGGGTATGTTGATCGCGCCGGGATAACCGTCGCTCCTGTATTCGGCAGGAAAGCGCACGTCGATCCAGGTCGCGCCGGCGGCAATCCGACTTTTGGCCTCGTCGCCGGCGACCTTCTGCAGCAATGGCGCACGCAGCAATTCATTGAAGTCCTGCTTGGCCAGGCGCAACAACATGCCGTCCGTCTCCATAATCACCGTCGCATTGCGTACAGTATCCGCCACCAGGGCCTCCTCGCCGAAAGCATTGCCTTCTTTGAGCTCTGCCAGTTGCATGGAGGTTCCGGCGACCAGCCGGGAAACCTTGCAGCGTCCGCTTTCAATCAGATAGTAGTAGTCGCCGGGATCGCCCTGTTTGACTATCGTTTCTCCGCGCTTGGCCGGAACGCGCACGAACTTGGCCAGCAGGGCCTGAATGTGTGCAGGGGGCAGCGAAGCAAACGCACCGATCGTAAGATTATCTACAGCGAACATGCCGGACATCATGCGCCAGTCGGTGCTATTGCTTCCACCCTGGTCATTCGCCGCCGGCGCGGCCAACTGGGTCCAGGTCAAGACGATATCCAGAGTATCTTCCTCCAGCGTCAGCAACAGGACGTCGGTTATGGCCTTGCTCATGGCCGGCACTTTGCCGCCGCGCGCCAAGGGCGCAGCCGCCAGATCGAGGCCGCCGACCAGAACCCGCGACGTGCCATCCGGCAGGGTCACCAAGAGTTGTCCCCGCACCAGATAGACAACCTGCCGATCGAGGTCGGCGGCGCGAAACGGATCGCTGCCGCGTGTTGCAGTGAACGTGCGGCAACGCGGCAACAACTCGCGCAAACCCTCACTGCCGAGCGACATCAACGGTTGCAGGCGGGCCAGCAGCTCAATATTCACGGTGTCGGTCATATTCAGATTTCAAAAATCTGATTGTTCTGCAGCATGCCGGGGCGGAATTCACCAATGCAGTCTTCGATCTCCTGCATGGTTAGTTCGATTTGCCCCGGCTTCAGATGGGTGATGAATACCTCGGCATCGCGCTGCAGATGGGTCAACTCTTCCAGCAACATGCTCGGACACAGATGCAAGGACGCGACGGCCAGACGCTTCTCGCTGTTCGAGAAGGCGCACTCGATGATCAGGTAGCGCAGATTGCGGATCATGTTGACCTGCTGCCACAGATCGGGACACGGTCCGGTATCGCCGGTGAATACCAGGCTGCCGTGCCCGGAATCAAGGTGGTAGCCGACCGCCGGCACTGTGTGATTCGCCGGCAGCGGAACTATCTTGCGTCCATCGAGATCCACCGCCTCGCCGACGCGTATCGTGCCAAAGCGCAGAAACGGCTTCTCCGCCGTCGGAATCACGCTGAAATCAGGCCAGATCGCCCAATTGAACACATGAGCGCGGATGATTTCGAGAGTCGCCTCGGTCGCATGCACGGTCACCGGGCGATTGCGCATGTCGCCCACCGTGTCGACCATGAACGGCAGGCAGGCAAGATGATCCAGATGCGAGTGGGTAATGAAAACATGATCGATCTGGGCGAGTTCGGCGATCGCCAGATCGCCTACCCCCGTTCCGGCATCGATCAGGACATCGTTATCGACCAGAAGCGAGGTCGTGCGCAGATGGCGCCCGCCGATCCCACCGCTACATCCGAGGATTCGTACCTTCATTGTTTCGCCGCCTGTGCCGGGCCGCCCCAAGCGGGCGGCAATCCAAACACCGGAAGCCGCGGCAGCGGCTGAACCAGTGTCACCCCCTTACTTGGGAAGAGAGCTGAGGGGTAGGTTGTCATTTGGTTTCGAAAATGGTGACGCCATCCCAGTTCTCTCCGGGCGGCTCCTTGCGCAGGTGTTCAACGCGCTTGACGTACAGATCATAAAGGTAACGCGGCTTGATGCGCTGCAGATTCATCAGCGTCAGTTCCGCCTGATCCCAGTCCTGGGTCCGATAGGCGCGCAAGGCCTGGTTCCACAGCTTGATTTCTTCCATTTCCTCGCGCGCGACCTTGCCTTCCTCGCCGACCGGTTCGTAGATGCCCACCGGATCGACCTTGCCCTTGACCCGCACGCGGTCCAGTTCGCGAAAAACGAATTCCTTCTTCAGCAGTTCGCGCGTGCTTTCGCCGACAATGAAACCGACTCCGTACTGCTTGGTGATGCCTTCCAAACGCGAACCGAGATTTACGGCATCGCCCATCACCGTATAGGACTGGCGCACCGGCGACCCCATGTCGCCGACGGTCATCGGCCCGGTGTTTACGCCGACGCCGATCTTGAGTTCGGGCCAGCCGCGCGCCACCAGGTCCTTGTTCAGTTCGTGCAACGCGACATGCATTTCCAGCCCGGTAAGCACGGCATTCTTCGCGTGTTCGGGGTCATCCACCGGCGCCCCCCAGAAGGCCATGATGGCGTCGCCGATATACTTGTCGAGCGTGCCGCGGTGCTTGCGCACCACCAGGGTCATGGCGCCCAGGTACTGATTCATCAGGGTCGCCAGTTCGTTCGGTTCCAGGCCTTCGGATATGGTGGTGAATCCGCGTATATCGGAAAACAGCACGGTGAGTTCGGCCTTGCGCCCGGCCATGCTGTAGTTTTCCGGATCGCGACTCATTTCCTCGACCAGTTCCGGCGGCACGTACTGCCCGAACAATCCGGTCAGCTGGCGTTTGGTGCGGGACTCGACAAAGTAGCCCCATGACATGTTCATCGCGTAGAGCAGCACGATCGCGATCATGCCGTTGGCCAGCGGCAGGACCACATTGGAGGCATGCCAGAAGCTGAAATTCACGCTAAGCAGCAGCAGCAGCACAATGGCGCCGACCACCGTGGCACGCAAGGGCGACAGCATGGGCAGCAGGAATACCATCACCAATCCCGCGAGCAGCACCAACAGCACGTCGGCGCCGAGAATGTAGGGAGGCTTGTGCTTGATCGCGCCATCCAGCATGCCCGCGATCAGATTGGCGTGAATCTCGACCCCCGGATAGGCCGCCCCCACCGGCGTGGCGCGCAAGTCCATGAGTCCCGGCGCGGTGGTGCCGACCACTGCAATCCGCCCGGCCAGCCGCTCCTTGGGAACCTTGTCGTTGAGTACATCGGTAATCGAGATATAGGGGAAGCTCCCCTGGTAGCCGCGATAGGGAATCAAGGTCGATGCATTCTCATCCACCGGAATGCTCATAGCGCCGTTGGCGCCTTTAAGTTCCAGCCACTCCATGGCCGCATAAGCGCCGGGCGCGTTTTCGGGATAGCCCGGCGTAATGGGCGGGTCGCCGAGCAGGTTGCGCACCATTGCCAGCGACAGCGACTCGTAGTACTTCCCTTCGTATTCCACCAGCAGTGGTACCCGCCGCGACGTCCCGTCGATATCCACCAGCGGGTTGAAATGCCCGGCGCCGGCTGCGGCTTTCTGAAACTCGGGCAGGTTGCCGCCAAAACTTACCCACTGGGTAAAACCTATGCGGCGGCCGCTGAAAGTACCCGCAGGAAACACCGGATCCGGCGCGGCGCCGGAACTGACGCCGCCTTCCTTGCTGGAAAAGTAGTAACCAAGAATGACAGGTCGGTTCTTCAGCGATGCCGCAAATCGGGCGTCGTGGTCCAGCAGCGGGCGCAATTCGCGGAGCGAGGATTGAAAACCCGCCACATCCCTGAGTTCCTTTTTGGCCAGGGACTCGAGCGACTTGAGGCCGGAACTTTCGTCGGGCTCGGCAAAGACCACGTCGAAGCCCACCAGCCGGATACCGTACTGGTCGAACAGCTTGTTCATCAAAGTCGCCAGCTTGTCGCGCCCCCAGGGCCAGCGTCCCTGTTCGGCCAGCGATCTCTCGTCGATATCGAGTATCACCACGCGCTGATCCACACCTTGCGGCATGGTCAGGCGCACCTTCGCGTCGTAAATCAGCGCATCCATGTGATTGATGAACGGAATCTGGTAAACCCGCGCCGAATGGCCGAGCAGGACCAGAAGTATCAAGAGTCCGAGCGCATAACGGGGCAGATACTGTTTCAAGAGATCTCCAGGGATTACCGATCTTTCTGCTTCAGGTCTTCAGGAAGAATTCCATTTTTATACCTGCCAGTTCGATCACGTCATGGTCCGCAAGTTGATGTGCCTGGGTGCCGAGCGCCGTGCCATTAACCACAGGAAAGCTGGTGCCCTCGACATGGGTAATGAAATAGCCATGCGGTCGACGCGCGATAACCGCCACCTGGACACCCGGCTTGCCCAGTGTGGTGAGCGTCTTGACCAGTTCCATTTCCTTGCCGGCATTGCCTCCCGACAGCAGCTGGATCACCCCCAGCGGCACCGCCGGAGCTGCCGCCGGCTGCGTTGCCGCGGGTTGCGCGGCCATGCCGGGCGAGGTCGAAGTATGTGCCGCAGGAGGGGTAGGAGCAACAACAGGAGCCGCTGGCGCGGCGCCAGGCTGCTCCGCGGCGGGTTTTTGGGCGGCGCCGGGACGCAGGATCATGGTCTTTTCAAAATCGGCCGCCGCCGTCTGCTGAGGAATCTCGCTCACATACTTCAGCCGGTACTTGCCCAGTTCGATGGTGTCGCCGTTCTGCAGGAAGTGCTTCTTGACCGATTGACCGTTCACGAAAGTACCGTTGGTGCTGCCCAGATCCTCAAGAAAGGAATCATTGAGTATGGTGATCACTACCGCGTGTTCGCCTGAAATTGCCAGATTGTCGATCTGGATGTCGTTGTGCGGCTTGCGACCGATCGTGGTGCGCTCCTTGGTCAAGGGAATTTCCTTGAGCATTGTGGTTTCCATGCTGAGTATGAGCTTAGCCATTGTTTTCGTCCTTCGAGGTCACTGAGCAGTGCATTACTTGAACCAGGCCAGGAAACGGGACCACCATCCGCGTGCGGCCGGATATTCGCCCTTTACCTTGACCAGGATTACCGAAACATTATCGCGACCGCCGTTATCGTTGGCCATCTGGATCAACTGCATCGCACACAATTCCAGGTTCGCCGAAAGAGCGCCGAGAGTCATGGCAATTTCGTCATCTTCAACCATGTCGTTGAGGCCGTCCGAACACAGCAGATAAACATCGCCGGGCATTACCGCATGATCGTGGATCTCAGCCGCCACTTCCGGATCTATGCCCACCGCACGGGTAACCAGGTTCTTGTTCTGCGAATGGCGCGCCTGCTCTGGAGTGATCAGGCCGGCATCGAGTTGCTCCTGCAACAGCGAATGATCGCGCGTAACCTGCTGAAAATCCTCGCCGCGCAAGCGGTACATGCGCGAGTCGCCGATGTGGCCGACCGTCACCCGGTTGTCGTGAAACACCGCGACCACCAGGGTCGTGCCCATCCCGGCGTACTGCGGCTGGCTCTGTGCCGCCTGGTAGATCGCGCCATTGACCCGCGCCATTTCGGTCGCGAGTGTGACCTGGGCCCATGATTTTCCGGACGCCACCATACTGCTCGGCTCGCGCTCGACAAAGGCCTTGTCCAGTTCTGCACCGAGCAGCGCCGTCGCCATGCCGCTGGCGACCTCGCCGGCATTGTAGCCGCCCATGCCATCCGCCAGGACGGCAAATCCTCGCTGGCAATTGGCCATGACCGCGTCTTCATTGTTGGAACGCACCATGCCCGGATTGCTGCTGGTGACGATTTCCAGAACCGTACTCATGTCCATGGATCGGCCCTCAGATGCTGATATCAACGCCCGAATCATCGGCGACGGCAGCGCCACCGGTCATTGTCATGCAGGTACGAATGTCCCGCGCGAATTCCGCGCCGGTCTGGTAGCGCGCATCGGCATCCTTGGTCAGCGCCTTGTCGATGATTGCCACCAGGCAGTCCGGCAACGCGGGATTGACGGCGCGAATATCGGGATGCGGCTCGTTGGCGATGCGGAACATCAGTTGCGCCATCGAATCGCCCTCGAACGGCAGCTTGCCGCAAGACATCTGGTACAGCATTACACCGAGCGAGAAAAGGTCGGAACGGCCGTCGATCTTCTTGCCCGCCAACTGTTCCGGCGACATATAGCTGGGCGTACCCAGCACCATGCCGGTCTTGGTTTTCGACGAATCGGTGATGCGCGCGATGCCGAAATCGGTCACCTTGACCTGGTCGGACTCCGGTTCGTACATGATGTTCGCCGGCTTGATGTCGCGATGGACCACATTGTTTTCGTGCGCATAGGACAGCGCATCGGCGACACGCGCGACGATGCTCATGACACGCGGCAGCGGCATCAGGTTGCCGGGCTTGGCATAGGGCACCAGATCCTTGCCCTTGAGGAACTCCATCGCGATGTAGGCCAGATCGTGTTCCTCGCCGGCATCGAACATGGTCACGATGTTGGCATGGTTCAGTCGCCCGGCCGTTTCGGCTTCACGGAAGAAGCGTTCCTTGACCTCGACCAGCTCGTCGGCCTCAAATTCCTGCGACAAGGCCATGGTCTTGATCGCCACCACGCGATTGATCTTCGGATCGCGACCGAGATAAACCACGCCCATCGCCCCCTTGCCGAGTTCCTTCTCGATTTCGTAACGGCCCAGCATCGGCTTCTCGACGTTGCCCGCGGTATCGATCAGGCTGGCATTGCTGCGCCCGCCGCTGCCGCCACCGAGAATCACGGTCTCCGACAGCTGCTTGGCGCGATTCACACGGGACTCGATATCGCGGAACTTCGGGTTGAAATCGAAGATGTAGCGGAATACCGCCTCGGCCTTGTTGAATTGGCGCTTGCGCTCGAAATCCAGCGCCAAGTTGTACATGTTTTCCATCAACTGCTCGTCCATCGGGCACTTGCGGAACTTGTCGAAGGCCATGTCGAGCTGGCCCTGGCCTTGGAAAGCCAGCCCCAGCATGCGATTGGACTCCGCCGAGTCGGCATCTGACTTTTCCTTGCCGCGTTCGGTAACGACAAAACGCTTGACGGTCAGCAGCAAGTGACCAACCAGCAACAGGGTTGCCGGAATCATCAGTTTCAACCACATCAACTGCGTCGACATCAGCGCGAAGTGGATGACGATCAAGGTCACCAGGAGTGCCACGGTGATACCCGCCGCCAAGCCGGCCTTGATCCGCGGCAGCAAGGCGATGAGATAGGCCGCGATGAGCAGGAACACCAGCTTTTCGACCCAGAAGCCCCAGGTCGGGGCGACGAAGAAATGTTCGGAAAGCAGGCTGGAAACCGCATGAGCCTGCATCAGCACGGCCGGCATCGACGGGCTGATCGGAGTCACAAAGACGCTGCCGATCGACGACGAGGTCGGCCCGATCAGGACGATCTTGTCGCGATATTTTTCGTAGGGAATCTTGCCGCTCTTGACGTCGAAAAAGGAATCAACCTGAAACGCCGGATTGCCGTCCTCCCTGTCCTTGTAATAGAAAGTCAGCATCCGCGTATCGATGTCGGTGCCAATCTTGAGTTTGCCCAGTTTGACCGAGTCACCGGCAACGACCCGGATGTCCGCCGGCGTCAGGTTGTGGCTTTTGGCAGCCACCAGCAGCGACAGCGAAGGGTAAGCCTGATCGAAGTGGGTCAGCACCAGCGGCTCGGTGCGAATCGCGCCATCGACGTCCGCGGTCACATTGAGGTGACCGATGGCCGTCACGACCTTGCCCAGCGGCTCGATCACGCCGGCATCGACGCCCAGCGTCGGATAGGGCGGAGCGTCGTCCGCGGCAGCCAGCTTGACGGCATTTTTCTTGACGTAGTCGGGCAGGTCCTGGTCCGGCCGTCCGCGCGGCTCACCCAGCACGAACAGCATCGGCAGCGCCACATTGCCCGCCTTGGCGAAGGCATCGGCCAGCCGGCGGTCGGTATTCAGCTTCTGGTCCGCCTCGATCAGGATAGCCTCGATCTGCGGGCACGAGGACGGCACGATGACCGGCTCCGGAGCCGGGGCGGCTGGCTCCGCTGGCACGGTAGGCCCTCCCGTGGCAGGCACCACTGTGGGCGCCGGCACCGGCATTGCGGCGACTGCCACGACCGAGGGCAGCGTGACGCCGCAGGTTTCGATCAGCTTGTTGATATAGGCCAGGCCCTGGTCGCGCTGCGGCTCCGAGTAGAACACCGTGGTGGCGATCACCTTGGCCTTGGCGGCAGCCAGCTTGTCCACCATGTCGGCCATGATCTCGCGCGACCATGGCCAGCGGCCGATATTGTCGAGGCTGGGCTTGTCGATCGCGATCACGGCGATCTTGTCCGAGGGCGGGCGCGAGGTGGCTGCCACGCCCATGTCATAGGCCTTGCGTTCCAGGCTCTGCAGCAGGTCTCCGTTACCCAGAATCAGCACGACAACGCTGACCGCAACGCCGAAGAACCAGTCACTCTTCCAGAAGCCAACCTTCTTCATCAGTCGCTACCCTGTGTGAGAGCCCTCATTAAAACAGGACAATAAGCGCAATTCTTACAGTCCTGCATCAAGTCCGTCAATCAATTTAATGACATTCGGCGTTGGGTAGCCGAGCATTGTCGCGATTCTATGCGCAAAAAAGCCGCCCCGGTTTGCGCCGGGGCGGCTTTCGCGAAGTCCATGCGCCGTGTTGCCAGCGCCAACTCCCGGAATCGGGCTTAAAGCAGTGCCTTGAGCAGCTTGGCCATTTCCGAGGGATTGCGCGTCACGGTGAACCCGCACTCTTCCATGATCGCCAGCTTGGCATCGGCCGTATCGGCGCCGCCGGAAATCAGCGCGCCGGCGTGGCCCATGCGCTTGCCGGCCGGGGCGGTCACCCCGGCGATGAAGCCGACGATCGGCTTCTTCATGTTGGCCTTGCACCAGACCGCCGCTTCGGCTTCGTCCGGACCGCCGATCTCGCCGATCATGATCACCGCATCGGTATCCGGATCGTCGTTGAAGGCCCTCATGATGTCGATGTGCTTGAGACCGTTGATCGGGTCGCCGCCGATACCCACGGCGCTGGACTGGCCGAGGCCGATTTCGGTGAGCTGGGCGACGGCTTCATAAGTCAGCGTGCCGGAACGCGAGACCACGCCGATGCGTCCCTTGCGATGGATGTGGCCGGGCATGATGCCGATCTTGATTTCGTCCGGGGTGATCAGGCCCGGGCAGTTGGGGCCGAGCAGCAGGGTCTTCTTGCCACCCTTGGCTTCCTTGGCCTTCATCTTGTTGCGCACGATCAGCATGTCCCTGACCGGAATGCCTTCGGTGATGCAGATCGCCAGATCGAGATCGGCCTCGCAGGCTTCCCAGATCGCGTCGGCGGCGCCGGCCGGCGGCACGTAAATCACGGAAACCGTGGCACCGGTGGCGGCCTTGGCGTCCTTGACCGAGGCGTAGATCGGCACGTCGAAGATCTTCTCGCCGGCCTTCTTCGGATTCACGCCGGCGACGAAGCAGTTCTTGCCGTTGGCGTACTCGATGCATTTCTCGGTATGAAACTGGCCGGTCTTGCCGGTGATGCCCTGGGTGATGACTTTGGTATCTTTGTTGATCAGGATCGACATATCGGTTCCTTATTTGACGGCAGCGACGATTTTGGCTGCGGCATCGGCCATGGTGTCGGCGGAAATGATCGGCAGGCCGGACTCCCTGAGGATCTGCTTGCCGAGATCTTCGTTAGTGCCCTTCATGCGCACCACCAGCGGCACGCTGAGATGAGTTTCCTTGGCCGCGGCAACGACGCCGGCAGCGATGGTGTCGCACTTCATGATGCCGCCGAAGATATTGACCAGAATGCCCTTGACCTTGGGATTCTTGAGCATGATCTTGAAGGCTTCGGTGACTTTCTCGGTGGTGGCGCCGCCGCCGACGTCGAGGAAGTTGGCCGGCTCGGCACCGAACAGCTTGATGGTGTCCATGGTCGCCATGGCCAGACCGGCGCCGTTCACCAGGCAACCGATGTTGCCGTCGAGCGAGATGTAGGCCAGATCGAATTTCGAGGCCTCGATTTCGTCGGCGTCCTCTTCATCCAGATCGCGGTAGGCGACGATCTCGGGGTGGCGATAGAGGGCGTTGGCATCGAAGTTGAACTTGGCGTCGAGCGCCTTGATGCCGCCGTTGCCTTCGAGAATCAGCGGATTGATTTCGGCCAGGCTGGCATCGGTTTCCATGTAGCAGGTATAGAGCTTCTTGAAGGTATCCACGGCCTGTGCCATGGAACCTTCCGGCACGCCGATGCCCTTGCCCAGTTCGAGGGCCTGGGCGTCGGTAAGGCCGTTCGCCGGGTCGATGAAGACCTTGATGATCTTCTCCGGTGTCTTGTGCGCGACTTCCTCGATGTCCATGCCGCCCTCGGAGGACGCCATCATGGCGACCTTCTGCGTGGCGCGATCGGTCAGCGCCGCGACGTAGTATTCCTTCTTGATGTCGGCGCCTTCCTCGATCAGCAGGCGACGTACCTTCTGGCCCTCGGGGCCGGTCTGGTGCGTCTTGAGCTGCATGCCGAGAATGGCCTTGGCGTAGATTCTGACTTCGTCGGGATTCTTGGCGACTTTCACGCCACCGCCCTTGCCACGTCCACCGGCATGGATCTGGGCCTTGACCACCCAAACCCGGCCACCGAGGGTTTCCGCTGCCTTGACCGCCTCATCGACGGAAAAGCAGGGAATGCCGCGCGGGGTCGTCACGCCGAATTTCTTCAGGATTTCCTTGCCCTGATATTCGTGGATCTTCATGCGTCTTCCTTGTTGTATATGGTGCGTTGATCGGGAGCCGACATTTGCATCGGTTTCAGGTGCCGGTCTTTTTGCCGCGGAAGCAGCGCGTACCATACCGACGGGCTGTTTCCGAAGTGGTCGTGCGCCGCCGCAAGAACAGAACTGTGGGCTGTGGCGCAATTGTTGCGGCGCGAAATACTAACATAAGCGTACTTAATGGAAGCTTACAAGCGCCTTTTGCCACCTGCCTGCTGCCGTGCCGGGAGCCGGCATAATGGTTTCCCGTTCGAGCGCCCACGGCCCTCGCCCGTCACCCGCAGGAGATCCCGATGAACCGCCCCCGCTTTCTGCTGGCCCTGGATCAGGGCACTTCGAGTTCGCGCAGCATCGTCTTCGACACCCGGGGCCGCATCGTAGCCGTCGCGCAACGGGAATTCCGCCAGATATTTCCCCAGCCCGGCTGGGTCGAACACGACCCGCAGGAAATCTGGGCCGGCCAGCTCGCCACGGCGCGGGAAGCGCTGGCCAAGGCCGGCATCGGCGCCGTCGAAGTGGCCGCGATCGGCATCACCAACCAGCGCGAAACCACCCTGGTGTGGAATCGCCGCAGCGGCGAAACCCTGGGCAATGCCATCGTCTGGCAGGACCGGCGCACCGAACCGGCCTGCGCCGCGCTGCGCGAGCGCGGCTGCGGAGCCATGGTGAGGGACAAGACCGGTCTGGTCATCGATGCCTATTTCTCCGGCACCAAACTGAAATGGATACTCGACAACGCCCCGGGCGCACGCACGGCGGCCCGTCGCGGCGAGCTGGCCTTCGGCACCATCGATACCTGGCTGGCCTGGCAACTGACGGGCGGCGCCGTCCATGCCACCGATGTCAGCAACGCCTCGCGCACCCTGCTGTTCAACATTCATCGCAACGCATGGGATGACGAATTGCTGGAACTGCTGGATATTCCGCGCGAAGTCCTGCCCACGGTTCACGCCTCCAGCCATCTCTATGGCCATACCCTGGCCGAACTGTTCGGTACGCCGATCGCCATCGGCGGTATCGCCGGCGACCAGCAAAGCGCGCTGTTCGGTCAGGCCTGCTTCAGCGCCGGCCTGGCCAAGAACACTTACGGCACCGGCTGCTTCATGCTCATGCACACCGGTGAGCGCTGCCTCGCCAGCAGCAACGGGCTGATCGCCACCCGCGCCGCCCAGGCCTCTGCCGCGCCGCAGTTCGCCCTCGAAGGCAGCGTGTTCATCGGCGGCGCCGTGGTGCAGTGGTTGCGTGACGGTCTCAAGGCGATCGAGGGCAGCGCGGCCATCGAGACTCTGGCAGAAAGCGTGCCCGACAGCGGTGGCGTGATCTTCGTGCCGGCCTTCACCGGGCTCGGCGCGCCTTACTGGAAGCCCGACGCGCGCGGCGCCATCCTCGGCCTGAGCCGCGGCACGACCGTGGCGCACATCGCGCGCGCAGCGCTGGAAAGCATCGCCTTCCAGAGCGCAGCACTGTTGCAGGCGATGGGCCGCGACCTGGCGGACAGCGCCGCGGTGACGGAACTGCGCGTCGATGGCGGCGCCTGCGTGAACAACCTGCTGATGCAGTTTCAGGCCGATCTGCTGGGCATTCCCGTGGTGCGGCCGCAAGTCATCGAAACCACGGCGCTGGGGGCGGCGTATCTGGCCGGCCTGTCCTGCGGTGTTTATGCCGGTGTCGACGAACTCGCGGCGCACTGGCAGGCAGAACGGGTTTTCCATCCGACCATGTCGCGCGAACGCGCCAACGCGCTGATGCAGCGCTGGGAACATGCCGTGGCGCAGACGGTGCTGCCGGCACCGTAGCGCCATCCGCTACGGCGAGGAGAGCGTCTTTTGCTCGACCGCCTTGTAGCGCAGTTGTTTCATCAGCGCCAACTCTTGGTCGAGCCGAGGCGGCTAACCGCCGCGCCGGGTTTCCTGCAGCGTCTTCAGTTCGGGCAGCTTGAGCCGGCGCCGGTCCGGCTCGACGGCGGTCAGCGCCTCGACCTCGCGCAGCGTGCCGTGGCAGCGTCTGACCAGATCGTGATAGACACTCGTGCCTTCGATTTTCCAGGCCATTTCCAGCTCGGTCAGTTCGCGCATCACCTTGGCCGGCACGCCGGCGGCCAGCATGCGCGGCGGGATTTCCATGCCGGCCTTGACGAAACTCTGCGCCGCGACAATCGCTGATTCGCCGACCACGGCGTTGTCCATCACCACCGCATTCATGCCGACCATGCCGTTCTTGCGCACGATGCAGCCGTGCAGAATCGCGCCGTGGCCGATGTGGCCGTCTTCCTCAACGATGGTATCGCTGCCGGGAAAGCCGTGCATCACGCAGCAGTCCTGCACGTTGGCGCCGACGCCGATGAACAGCCGGCCGAAGTCGCCGCGCAAGCTGGCGCAGGGCCCGATGTAGGCCCGCGCTCCGACCACCACATCGCCGATCAGCACCGCCGACGGATGCACGAAGGCTGCCGGGTCAACCACCGGCACGATGCCGTCGATCTCATAAACTTTCATTGCTCCGCGCTCCGTTCCTGATTCGTCACCGAACGCGGATCATACGTGGCGCCGGCTCTGCACCACGAAGAAACGGCTGGCGACAAAGGCGCTGTCGGTCAGGCAGGCATTCGCCGCCGGGTTGGCGCCAGTGGCGTGGAAGTCGGAAAAACCGGCAGACTGATTGACGAAGACACCCCCGGTGAGATTGATCGACAGCGCCACGCCGACGCGCAAGGCCGCTTCCTCGGCGTGCTCGACGACCAGCGGATTGGTCGCATACACGGCAAAGGTGATTGCGCCCTGCTCGCGGATCACGCGCTCGGCCGTGGCCAGGCTTTGCGCCGCGGTCGCGGTTTCGACCACCAGCGTGATCGGGCCGAAGCGCTCTTCCATGTAGGTGCGCTCGTCGCTGGCCTCCACCCTGAGGATCAGCGGGCTGCGCACGCGGGCCTCGGGCCATTGCGGGTGAGCGACGGCGCCCGACGCGCGCAGCACCTCGCCGAGTTCGTGGGCGGCTTCGAGGCGCGCCAAGGTGGCCGGCGACTGGATGGCGCCCAGGATCTCGACGGCACGCGCCGGATTTTCGAGGAACTGCGACACTGCGTTGGCCAGATCGCGGCCGAACTGTTCGGCGGACACCACGCCGTCCGGGATTTTCACGCCTTCGCGCGAAACGAAAATCGTCTGCGGCGTGGTACACATCTGCCCCGAATACAAGGACAGCGTGAAGGCGAGGTTTTTCAGCATCGCCGGGTAGTCGTCGATCGAATCGACCACGATGCAATTCACGCCGGCCTTTTCCGTATATACCATCGCATGCCGGCAATGCTCTTCCAGCCAGTTGCCGAAATCCGGGCCGCCGGTGTAGTCGATCAGGCGCACCTCGGGATTCAGCGCGACGTCCTTGGCGACCGGCGCCGCCGCGTCGTCGACCAACAGGCTCACCAGGTTCGGGTCGAAGCCGGCCTCTTTCAGCACCTGGCGCGCCACCGCGACGCTGATCGCGAGCGGCAGGATCACCGTTGGATGCGCCTTGACGATGACCGGGTTGCCAGTCACCAGGCTGGCAAAGATTCCGGGGTAGCCGTTCCAGGTCGGGAAGGTCGAACAGGCGATGACCAGTGCCACGCCGCGCGGCACGACGGTGAACTTCTTTTCCATTTTGAGCGGCGGATTCTTGCCCTGCGGTTTTTCCCAGAGCGCAGTCTCCGGCACCTGCTTCATTTCCCGCCAGGCGTAGGCCACGGCTTCGAGGCCGCGATCCTGGGCGTGCGGGCCGGCGGCCTGGAAGGCCATCATCAGTGCCTGGCCCGTGGTGTGCATCACCGCATGGGCCATCTCGAAACTGCGGGCATTCAGCCGCGTCAGGATTTCGGCGCAAACGCCGGCCCGGGTATCCGGCCCGGCCTTGATCCAGGCCGGCATGGCGGATTTGGCTGCCGCAACAAGCGCGTCGGAACTGCAACGCGGGTAGGAAATGTCGAGCCGCAGGCCGTAGGGCGAGACTTCCGCGCCGCCGCGGTCGATCACGCCCGGTTGATCCAGATAGAACTGCGCGCCGCGATAGGCCTCGAAGGCCTGGCGTCCGTCCTCGATCGCCGTGTCGCCGTAAACCCGCGGATTCTCGGCATAGGGACTCCAGTAGCCGCGCGCTTCGATCGCGGCAACGGCCTGCTGCAGCAGGGTCTGATGTTTCTCGAACAGGGGATGGGGCATTTGGGATCTCCGGGGGAAGGGCTGCTTTTCTATATTGGATGCTTTTTGCAGCAAGGCAAGATCGGGGCTCAGAGCATCGTGACCCATTCCTGGGCCCAGCTCAGCGCCTCTTCGTCGGGCAGCGGCTGGGTGCAGGCATCGATCTCCAGCCGCTCGCCGACCTTGCGCGCACCGCAGCGGGCGAACAAGGCATCCATGTCCTTGCCGGCCTTGCAGAAGGTCGCCTTGTAGGTCTGGTCGCCAAGCGCGACACGCCGTAGCGCAAGTAGGAAAGAGCCGGCGCCTCGACGCGCAGGCGTTCGGCCAGAAGAATGATGCTGTCGGGCAGTTCGCCGTCACCATGGGTCGCGGTGCACACCAGCACCACGTCGCGGCCGTCCAGTCCGGCGCTGCCGGCATCGGCGTCGCCCGCCACCTCGACTTCATGGCCGAGCGCGGGCAGATTGTCCGACAGATGGTCGGCACACATCTGGGCGTTGCCCGACTCGGTGCCGACGATGATCGGTATCTTGGCCATGATGACGTTTCCTCTAGATCCCCGTAGCGCGGGATTGGTGACGTGATACATTTTCATTGTACCCTGCAGGCCTACACTGTGTCATAATTAATTTGATACTATTTAAACATTTCATGTTAATAATATTGTATCCCTTTACTGCGCGCCGCGAAATACTTCTATAGTCCGGACGCAGGGTACGGACACATCGTGGAGCGAGGCATGCAGAAACAGGACAAGGATTTTCTCCAGCGCATCGCCGCCGGGCACAAGATCGGCGCGCCCGCGGACGACGCGCTGCGCTGCGCCGGGCAGCCGGTGCCCACCGGCTATCGCAGCGAGCCGATGCGCCTGGTGGTGGTCTTCGCCGATTCGGAACTGGCCGGCGCGGCAGGCTTCTGCCCGTTCATCAACCGCGGCCCCGGCCTGCGCGAACGCATCGTCGCGGCGAAGATCGTCACCGAAAAGTACGTGCATGCCGAGATGGCGCTGAAGCTGCTGCAGCCCTTCGGCGTGAACCCCACGCTGTACGTGCGTTCCCACGCCTGGGATTCGCGCCTCGACCGCCACATCGATCTCGGCACGCGGCGCATCGGCGGCGACAAGCGGCTGAACGTGTTCCACTATCCGCTGGAAGGCTGGGAAGATGCGGTCGTCTTCAACATGCTGATGGGTGCCGCCACCGCGATCCAGCTGGCGGAAATGGCGCAGAGCTCTTACGCACCGCTGGCCGCCGCGATCGCCCAGATCCTGCCGCGCGAACGGGACCATGCGCAGCTCGGCAAGTCCGGCGTCAGGCAGGCTCGAACGCGGCGGCAACCGGGCCGCCGTGCAGGCCGCGGTGAACTACTGGCATCCGCGCCTCGCCGCCACCTTCGGCCGCGTCGATTCGGATCATGCAGCGACCTACATCCAGTACGGCCTGCGCGGTCGCAGCAGCGCGGACATGCTCGCCGACTGGAATGCCCGGTCGGCCGCCGCGCTCGATCGCCTCGGCCTGAAGATACCCGACTGATCGCCACGGAGCCCTGCCGATGAACTACCAGCACATCATTTTCACGCTCGAGGGCGGCATCGCCCGCCTCACCCTGAATCGTCCCGACCGGCTCAACAGCTTCACCGCGGACATGCATCTGGAACTGCGCGATGCGCTGGCGCGGACCCGCGACGGCGGCGCCCGCGTGCTGCTGCTGACCGGCGCCGGGCGCGGCTTCTGCGCCGGCCAGGACCTGGCTGACCGCAATGTCTCGGCCGGAGCCGATCCGGTCGACCTCGGCTACACCATCGAGACTTACTACAAGCCGCTGGTGCTGGCCCTGCGCAGCCTCGAAATGCCGGTGATCTGCGCCGTCAATGGCGTCGCCGCCGGCGCCGGGGCCAGCATCGCGCTGGCCTGCGACATCGTCCTCGCGGCGCGTTCGGCCTCGTTCATCCAGGCCTTCTGCAAGCTCGGCCTGGTACCCGATGCGGGCGGCACCTGGGCGCTGCCGCGCCTGGTCGGCACGGCCCGCGCCATGGGTCTGGCCATGCTCGGCGACAAGCTTTCCGCCGAGCAGGCCGCGGCCTGGGGCCTGATCTGGAAGTGCGTCGATGACGAGCAGTTGATGGCCGAAGCCGGGAAGCTCGCCACCCATTTCAGCAGCGCGCCGACCAAGGGCCTGGCGCGCACCAAGCAGGCGCTCTACGCCAGCAGCGGCAACAGCCTGGAACAGCAGCTCGAACTGGAGCGCGCCAGCCAGCAGGAACTCGGCTTCGGCCACGATTACCGCGAGGGCGTCGCCGCCTTCATGGAAAAGCGCAGTCCCAACTTCACGGGCGAATGATGAGCATGACACCGCAACAGATTGCCGAGCGCTGCACCGAGATCATGTGGCCGGACGACCACGCCGCGCGCGGTCTCGGCATCGTCATCAGCAGCACCACGCCGGGTGGCGCCACGGTGAGCATGAAGGTGCGCCAGGACATGGTGAACGGCCATGGCATCTGCCACGGCGGCTTCATCTTCGCCGTGGCCGACACCAACTTCGCCTATGCCTGCAACAGCTTCAACCACCGCGCGGTGGCGGCCGGCGTCGACATCAACTTTGTCGCTCCCGCCCATCTCGGCGATACACTGACGGCCGTTGGGCGCGCGCGCCATCAGGGCGGCCGCAGCGGCATTTACGATATCGAGGTCACGAACCAGGACGGCAAGACCATTGCCGTGTTTCGCGGCCGTTCCACCCGCATCAAGGGCCATTTCTTTGAAGAAGGCGAATCCGCATGAGCTTGCAAGCATTTATCTGTGACGCAGTCCGCACCCCGATCGGCCGTTACGGCGGCACGTTGGCCACCATCCGCACCGACGACCTGGCGGCGCTGCCGATCAAGGCACTGATGACGCGCAATGACAAAGTGGATTGGGCGCTGGTCGAGGACGTCATCTACGGCTGCGCCAACCAGGCCGGCGAGGACAACCGCAACGTCGCGCGCATGGCCGCACTGCTGGCCGGGCTGCCGGTCGCAGTGGCCGGCGCCACCATCAACCGCCTCTGCGGCTCCGGCATGGATGCCGTGGGTACCGCGGCGCGCGCGATCAAGGCCGGCGAAGCCGGGCTGATGATCGCCGGCGGCGTCGAGAGCATGAGCCGCGCCCCCTTCGTCATGCCCAAGGCCGACAGCGCGTTCTCGCGCAGCAACGCGGTGTATGACACGACCATCGGCTGGCGCTTCGTCAATAAACTCATGAAGCAGCAGTACGGCGTCGACTCGATGCCGGAAACCGCCGACAACGTCGCCGCCGAGTTCAAGATCGGCCGCGCCGAGCAGGACGCCTTCGCCCAGCGCTCGCAGCAGCGCTGGGGAGCCGCCAATGCCGCCGGTTTCTTCAAGAGCGAAATAGTCCCGGTCGAAATCGCACAGAAGAAAGGCGAGCCGAAGATCTTCGACACCGACGAACACCCGCGACCCGATACCACGCTGGAACAATTGGCCAGGCTCAAGGGCATCAACGGTCCCGAGCTGACGGTGACCGCAGGCAATGCCTCAGGCGTCAATGACGGCGCCTGCGCGCTGCTGATCGCCTCGGAAGCCGCGGCCAAGACGCACGGCCTGACGCCGAAAGCACGCGTCGTCGGCATGGCCACAGCCGGCGTGGCGCCGCGCATCATGGGCTTCGGCCCGGCCCCGGCAGTGAAAAAGCTGCTGGCGCTGACCGGGCTGCGCCTCGACCAGATGGACGTCATCGAGCTCAACGAGGCCTTCGCCGCACAAGGCTTGGCGGTCACCCGCGACCTCGGCCTGGCCGACGACGACGCCCGCGTAAACCCCAACGGCGGCGCCATCGCCATCGGCCATCCGCTGGGCATGAGCGGCGCGCGCCTGGTCACCACCGCGATGTACCAGTTGCAGCGCACAGGCGGCCGCTACGCCTTGTGTACCATGTGCATCGGCGTCGGTCAGGGCATTGCGCTGATCATCGAAAGGGTCTGAGGCCCTGGCTGCCGACCACTTCTCGGGCCACGCCGCCGACTACGCGAAGGCGCGGCCCTCCTATCCACCCGAACTGTTCGCCTGGCTCGCGCAGCAATGCGCCGACCGCAATCTCGCCTGGGATTGCGGCACCGGCAACGGCCAGGCGGCGCGGGCGCTGGCCTGGCATTTCCAGCGCGTCCACGCCACCGATCTTTCCGCCGAGCAGGTGGCGCAAGCCGAGCCCCACCCGCGCATCGACTATCGCGCGGCGCCGGCCGAAGCCAGCGGACTGGCGGATCGCAGTTGCGACCTGGTGACGGTCGCCCAGGCCCTGCACTGGTTCTGCAACGAGACCTTCTACGCCGAGGTGAGGCGCGTGCTGAAACCCGGCGGCCGGTTCGCCGCCTGGACCTACACGCTGCTGCGGGCCGAGCCGCAGCTCAACGCCATCGTCGAGGACTTCTACCGCAACACGGTCGGCCCCTGGTGGCCGCCGGAGCGGCGCTGGGTCGACCTCGGCTACCGCGAGATGCCCTTCCCTTTCGCCGAGATTGCCGCCCCCGGCTTCGAAATACGGCTGGAATGGAGCCTCGCCGACCTGCTCGCCTACTTGCGCACCTGGTCGGCGACCCAGCGCTACATCAGGGAACGCGGCAGCGACCCCTGTGTCGAACTCGGTGGGCGACTGCGGGAGATCTGGCCGGACGCCGACGCCCGCAAGTCGATCATCTGGCCCATCGCTCTTCGCTGCGGGAGACTCGAATGAATACTGGAAATGCAACCTCAGTTGCCACCTCAGTTGCGACACTTGGCGGCGGCTGCTTCTGGTGCCTCGAAGCCGCCTTGGTGCAGCTCGCCGGGGTCGAATCGGTGGTCTCCGGCTATGCCGGCGGCGACCGGGAAAACCCCGACTACCATGCCGTATGTACCGGCCGCACCGGCCATGCGGAGGTCGTCGAGGTTCGCTTCGATCCTTCCGTGATCGACTACCGTACGCTGCTGCTGGCGTTTTTCGCGATCCACGATCCGACCACACCGAACCGCCAGGGCAACGATGTCGGCAGCCAGTACCGCTCGGTGATCTTCACCCACGACGATCAACAGGAAAGAATCGCCAGGGAATTGATCGCGGAACTCGCGGCCGCGAAAACCTGGCCCGCCGTCATCGTCACCGCCGTGTCGCCAGCGCCAACTTTCTGGCCGGCCGAGGACTACCACCAGAACTATTTCGCCAACAACCCGCAGCAGGGATATTGCCAGGCCGTCGTGGCGCCGAAGGCGGCCAAACTGCGCAAGGTCTTTGCCGGACGCCTCAAGTCCTGACGGCCTATTCCGCGTCCGGCTGCAGGGCCGGCACCGCCTGCGCAAACGCCGGCAGCGTCAGGCAGTGCTGGTGTATGCGCATCACCGTCGGCACATGATCCAGCCGCGCCTTGAAGCGCTGGGCATTGAATATCTGCGGCACCAGGCAGATGTCCGCCAGGGTCGGGGTATCGCCATGGCAGCAGGCGCCGGTTTGGGGATCGCCGGCCAGCATGGCCTCGACCGTCGCCAGCCCGGTTTCCACCCAGTGGCAGTACCAGGCGTTGCGCTGCGCTGCGGTGACGCCCAGCGTCTGGCTCAGATACGCCAGCACGCGCAGATTGTTGAGCGGATGGATCTCGCAGGCGATCGCCAGCGCCAGCGCCCGCACCCGCGCCCGCCCGACCGCATCGGAGGGCAGCAGCGCGGGCTGCGGCCTGGTCTCGTCGAGGTATTCGATGATGGCCAGGGATTGGGTGAGGACCGTGCCATCGTCTTCTTCGAGCACCGGCACCAGCGCAGCCGGGTTCATCGCCTTGAACGCCGCCGCGAACTGCTGCCCTCCGCCCTGCAGCAGATGCACCGGCACATACTTGTAATCAAGCTGCTTCAAGGCCAGCGCGATGCGCACGCGAAAGCTGGCGGAGCTGCGAAAGTAGCTATGGAGCTTCATGGCCATCCTGAAAAAATGCAATTTAAGGGGTTTGCACTCGCCTGCTCAGGCAAAGCAAGTGTCCATCGCTGAGTCTAGAATGACAGCACTATAGCGCCGCCCAATTCGATGCCCAAGTCCCTGGCCAACAACATCGTCCCTTGTCTCATGCATGCCGGCCGGGTCTGTGCCGCCTTGTCGGCGCTGTTCCTGCTGCCGGCAGCAGTCGCGGCGATACCAGAGCCGAGCCTGCGCCGCAGCGAACAGATCGACCTGCGCCGTCTGGGCAAGGTGTCGGAGGATGAGCGCTCGGTGCTGCGCATCGAGTGGCGCGTGGGGCTCACCGGCGTCGACGAAGCGAACAGCGTGCAGGACATGGTCGACAATTTGCGGCGCATCGAGCAAACCATGGCTGCGGTCAGCCTCCTGGTGCGCAACATGCCGACTCACCAGCCGGTCGCGATGCCTGTTGCCGCCGAGCCCGCGCCAGCGGATGACGGCGGCACGCGCCTGATGGTGGCCAATCTCGCGGCGGCGGGCCTGGTCGCGCTCTGGTGGTTCCGCCGGCGCAAAACTGCCGCAGCGCCGGCCAGGGCAGTCGGCGCGCGGCAGGGCAGTCCCTCCGGCAAAGCTTCACCAGCGTCATCGGCCGAATCGCAAACATCCCCCTTCGCGCAGGCGATGCAGGATCTGAAAACTGCGCCGCGGGTCGAACCTCGCGTGCCGCCCGGAGACGTGCAGGCCGAAGCCGTCGAGCCGGCGGCCGAGCCCGTTGCGGGCGAATTTTCGCTGGAACACGCCGATGCGGAATCCGTGGCACAGGAAGCGGCCAGGCGACCGGCTCCCGCCGTCAGCGCTCCTGCCCGCGCCGCTTCCAGCCCGCCGGAAACCGGTCTCGAACCGACGCTGCAACTGGCCGAGATCATGCTGTCCATGGGACTCGAACAGGGTGCCGCGCAAGCCCTGGTCGAATACACCGAAGCGAACCCGCGCCATGCCCTCTACCACTGGCTGAAACTGCTCGGCATCTACCGCAAACGCGGGCTCAACCGGGAATTCGCGGAAACTGCCGAGCAGTTGCGCAAGAACTTCAACATTCAGGCCGAATTCTCGGCCGGCACCGACACCGGCGAAGCACCGACGCTGGAGAAGTTTTCCCGCGTGGCGGAGCATGTGCAGAAGATTTGGGCGCAGCCGCAGGCGTGCATCGATTACCTGCGGCACCTGCTGGAAGACAATCGCGACGGTGCGCGCGCAGGCTTCCCGCAATCGGTGGCGGAGGAAATCATCCTGCTGATCGAAATCCTCAAGGAAGAAACTTCCGTCCCCGCTTAGCCGGCCGCAACGTAGCGCTCGACGATCTGATCGATGGCGCCGAAGATGCTGGCGCCGTCGCCGCCCAGCATCTCGATCCTGACATGGTCACCGAAATGCATGAAGGGTGTCTTGGGTTTTCCGCTTTCTATGGTCTCGTACATCCTGAGCTCGGCAATGCAGCAGTAGCCGACACCGCCATTTTCCACCGAGGAACCGAACAGGCTGCCCTGCTTGTTCGACACCGTGCCCGAGCCGACGATCGAACCGGCTTCGAGTTCGCGCGTCTTCGCCAGGTGCGCGATCAGCCGGGCGAAATTGAACGTCATGTCCACGCCGGCGTTCGGTTGGCCGAAAGGCTCGCCGTTCAGGGCGACAGTCAGCGGCAAATGCAGCTTGTTGTCCTGCCATGCCGCCCCCAGTTCGTCGGGCGTGACGGCCACCGGCGAAAATGCAGAGGCCGGCTTCGACTGCAGGAAGCCGAAGCCCTTGGCGAGTTCGGCGGGAATCAGATTGCGCAGGCTGACATCATTCACCAGCATCAGCAGGCGGATCTGCTGCGCGCACTCGCGGGGCGTGGCGCCGAGCGGCACGTCGCCGGTCACCACCGCCACCTCGGCCTCGAAGTCGATGCCCCAGGCCTCGTCGCCCGCCAGCAGCGGATCGCAGGGACCGACGAAGCTGTCGGAGCCGCCCTGATACATCAGCGGATCGACCAGCAATTCCGGCGGCAACTCGGCGCCGCGGGCCTTGCGCACCAGTTCGACATGATTGATGTAGGCCGACCCGTCGGCCCACTGGTAGGCACGCGGCAGCGGACTGTGGCAAGCGCACGGATCGAAGGGCATGGCGTGGCGGGCCGTCTGCTGCGTGACGCCGGCGTTGAGCAGGTCGGACACCTGCTGCAGCCGCGGCAACACCTGGTCCCAGTTGTCCAGCGCCTGCTGCAGGGTGGCCGCGATGCCGCCCACGGTCTGGCAGTAAGCAAGGTCGCGACTGACCACCACCAGGGTGCCGTCGCGGCCGCCCTGCTTCAAGGTGGCCAGTTTCACGGTTTGCTTCCCTCTGGCGCATGGCTGCCATCGTGCATCCAGCGCGCATGCCGGGGCGCCTTGCGCGTCAGCGCCCATTCATTGAGCATGTTCCACTTGACGTCATCGAGACGCTGCATCATTTCCGGCGTTGCGGTATTGCAGGCGAGTTCCAGCCGATGGCCGCTCGGATCGAAGAAATAGATCGACTGGAAAATCGTGTGATCGGTGGGCCCGATGACCTCGATGCCGTCCGCCTCCAGGCGTGCCTTGGCGGCCAGCATTTCCTCCATGCTGCCGACTTCCAGCGCCAGGTGCTGGGTCCAGCTCGGCGTGTTCGGATCGCGGCCCATCGCCGGCTGGGTCGGCAGTTCGAAGAAAGCCAGGATGTTGCCGGCGCCGGCATCGAGGAAGATGTGCATGTAGGGATCGGGCGCCTTGGTGGACGGCACTTCGTCTTCGGCGATCGCCAGGATGAAGTCCATCTTCAGGTACTTGCCGTACCACTCGACGGTTTCCTTGGCGTCCTTGCAGCGGTAGGCGACGTGATGCACTTTGCGGACCAGACTGGTGGACATGTTCAGACTCCTTCGCGGGCAATGTTCAGGGCTTCGCGCAGCGTGCCGATGTCGCCGATATGGTTGGCGAGCAGCAGGATCAGCCTTGCGTTGAGCAGTTCGGATTGCTCGTCGGACAGATCGCGGTGCGTGTTGATGAGCAGTTCGTAGAAATCGTCGGCCGGCGTATAGGCGTTGAAGTAGCGCTTGCCGGCTTCGGAAAAGTTCGGGTTCAGGTTGAGTGTCATGATTGATTACCTCTCAGACGTTGCAGGTCGCCTTGGCGACCGCGGCGCGGACTTTGTCGGCATCGAACGAGCGCCAGCGCGCGGCGACATGCTGGTCGGGACGCAGCAGATACACCGTACCCGGCTGCGCGTCGTAGCGCCGGGCGGCGACGCCGCGCGCATCTTCGAGGACAGGAACATCGCCGGCAAGCAGGCCGGGGCCGGCCGAAATCACCAGCGGCCGCACCTCGATGCCTTGCCATGAAAGATTCGACAGCGCGGCAAGAGTTGGCGCTGGCAACACGGCGGCATCCTGCGCAAAATACAGCGCGGCGAAGCGGTGGCCGACCTTGTTGTGCAGCCAGCCCGCCTCACCGTTTTCCACTACCGGCGCATCGTCCATCGGCGCTCCGGGCACCATGCGGCCGGCGAATGTGTCGCCCGCGCAATCCGGTGTATTGAGGCTGGACGTGGTGAGGAAGGCCGGCACCGAAAGCCGCCCGGAGTTGACCAGGGCGCGGCCGAAAGCGTGATCCTTGGCCAGGCCCAGCACGGCATTGCGGAAGGTCCGGCTGACCTTGCTCTTTGGCGTGATGAAATCGGTCGAACGCGTCGAGTTCAGCAGGTTCTCGTCGGCGGCGCAGATGCGCTCCTCCGAATAGCTGTCGAGCAGTGCCGCGGGCGCCAAGCCAGCCATGACCAGCTTCAGCTTCCAGCCCAGGTTATCGGCGTCCTGCAGGCCGGAGTTGGCGCCGCGCGCGCCGAAGGGCGAGACCTGATGCGCGGCATCGCCGACGAAGAGCACATTGCCGTGGTTGAAGCGCCCCATGCGGCGGCACTGGAAGGTGTACACACTGACCCATTCCAGTTCGAATTCGCGCTCGTCACCCAACATGGCCTTGATCCGCGGCAACACGTTCTCCGGCTTCTTCGCCTGTTCCGGATCGGCATCCCAGCCCAGTTGAAAATCGATGCGATAGACGCTGTCGGTCTGCCGATGCAGCAACACCGACTGCCCCGGATGGAAGGGCGGATCGAACCAGAACCAGCGTTCGGAGGGGAACTCGGCCTTCATCACGACGTCGGCGATGAGGAAGCGGTCCATGAAGATCTTGCCCTCGACTTCGAGACCGAGCATGCGGCGTATCGGGCTGCGCGCTCCGTCGGCGGCGATCAGCCAGTCGGTTTCGATCGTGTAGAAGCCGTCCTCGGTTTCCACCTTGAGCGTGACGGTCCTGTCGCCCTGTGCCACCGAAACCACCTTGTTCTTCCAGCGCAGCTCGATCTCCGGCCGCGCCGCGGCACTTGCCGCCAGATACTCTTCGAGGTAGTACTGCTGCAGGTTCACCATGCCCGGGCGATGGTGATCCGGCTCGGGAACCAGGTTGAAGTTGTACACCTCCTCCTCGCGGAAGAAGGTGCGCCCGACATTCCACGACACGCCCTTGCTGCAGACTGCATCGCCGACGCCGTAGCGGTCGAGGATTTCCAGCGCCCGCTTGGCGTAGCAGACGCCGCGCGAACCGATCGAAACGGTGTCGTCTTCGTCCAGCAGCAGCACCGGCAGGTCCTGCTGTTGCAGGTCGAGCGCGGCGGCCAGCCCGACCGGACCGGCGCCGACCACCACCACGGGCACCCGCAGCGTTTTGCCGCTGGCGATTTCAGGGGGCCGGCGGTACTCGAACTTCGGGTAGTTGTAGGTCTTCAGCATGGCATCATCCCCGTCTGTCTGGCGGCCTCAGACCGCCTGCAGCGCATGCCACATCTCCTGGTCGCGCTCGGCGGTCCAGATGCGTGGGTCCGTAATGCCGGACGCCTCGTCGTGGGCGCGCGTCACATCGAAGGGCAGGCAATGCTCGTAGATGAACACGCTGGCGAACTTCGGATCCATGGCCTTGCGCGTGTGCGCCATGCAGGCAGCCAGGTCCATGCCCTGGGCCACAGCTTCCTGCGCGCTGCGATACAGCGTGGACACGAAGTCGCGGGTGTAGGCCAGGCCTTGCTGCACGCGCTGCGGATTCATCAGGGCCGGGCCGCGCCCGGGAATCATCTTTTCCGGTTGCAGCGCGGCCAGCGCGTCGAGCGTCGCCGGCCAGTCGGCGAGGTAGGCGTCGCCCGTGTAGCAGGCCGCATCGGCCTCGACCAGATCACCCGAGAACAGGATCTTCTGTTGCGGCAGCCAGACCACCGTGTCGCCCTTGGTGTGGCCGCGACCGAGATGCATGATCTGCACTTCGAGTTTGCCCATCCACAGCGTGATTTCCTTGTCGAACACCACGGTCGGCCAGGTCAGGCCGGGCACGCTTTCGACGGCATTGAACAGGCGCGGGAAGCGCCCGATTTCGGAATCCATGTCCTGCTGGCCGCGCTCGACGATCAGCTCGCGCGTCTGCTTCGAGGCGATGATGTCCTGCAGTCCTTCGGACTTGTAGCCCGCGGCGCCCAGCACGCGCACGGCGTGGTAGTGGGTCAGCGTGACATATTTGATCGGCTTGTCGGTGATCTGGCGTACATGGCGGATCACGTCCTGCGCCATGACCGGCGTTGCCGTGGCGTCGATGATCATCACCGCATCGTCGCCGATGATCACGCCGGTGTTGGGATCGCCTTCGGCGGTATAGGCCCAGGCGTTGTCCGAGAGTTTCTCGAAACTGACTTTTTTCTGTTCGAGGTCAGCGTGCGAGGCAAACTTTTTGTCGCTCATGGAAGCTCCTTGGCAAGGGTCAATTATTTACTTTTGTGTAATCCGATTCCTCTTATCGTAATCATGAATGCTTTAACTGTCAAGCTTCTCGCTGCCGCATCACTCCCGGATCTCAGGGGGCGGACTGCGCGTTTGAATGCTCGCGACCTGGGCTGCGCAGGATCGCCGAGGCCTGGCGATAGGCTTGCAGCGCCTCCTTGCGGCGACCGGCGCTTTCCAGCTCGCGGGCGCGGCGCAACCAGTCGTCGGCGCCCGCGCCGGGGGTCGGCGCCGTGTCGCCAGCGCCAACTCTCTGGCCGCTGCCGGCTGCTGCCGATTCGCCGGCAGCCACGTAGTCCAGCGCCGCCGACTGGGAACCGGGTTTGTCGCGGCGCGCGGTGATGACCATTCCGCTCGCGGCGCGGCCCGGCGCGGCAGCGGGTTTTCGTGCCGCATCGGCCTGGCGAATCACGCCGAGCGCCGCGCGGTAGAGACGCAGCGCCTCGTCGCGCCGCCCGGCCGCCTCCATGCCGCGGGCCTGCGCCATCAGCGAATCGGCGCGATCCGGCACGGCCTGCGAACGCACCGCGGTGCCCCAGGATGCGGTCGGTCGCGCCGCGACGGCGGCAAAATCCCTGGCGCCGGCGATTTCGCGGGCGATCGTCAGGTTGTTGTGGCGCATCGCCCAGCGCAGCGCGTCGTCGCCCCACTCGTTGACGATATCGCGGCGGGCACCGGCCGCCAGCAAGCGTTTCGCGATCGCCTCCTGGCCTTCGCGCGCTGCCATCATCAGCGGCGTCGAACCGTTGGTGGACAGCGCATTGATGTCGGCGCCGTGCTCCAGCAGATAGCTCACCACCTCCGCATGGCCGGCGAACACGGCGTAGTGCAGCGCCGCCCACTCCTTGCCCGGGCGATTCACGCTGGCGCCATGCTCGACCAGCCAGCGCACGGCCGCCAGGTGCCCTTTCCAGGCTGCATGCTGCAGCGCCTGCTCGCCGATGGCATTGACCTTGTTGATGTCGGCGCCGCGCGAGACGAACAGTTCCATCATCGGGACATTGCCTTCCCAGGCCGCGATCATCAGCCCGCTGCCGATCACCCGGCCCTCGAAATCCGGCGCCAGGCCTGCATCCAGCCATTCGCGCGCGGCGGACAGGTCGCCGCTTTCGATGGCAATGGTGAATCGCGCCGCGTCGGGCAGGGTCGCGGCACGCAGGGGCGCGGCGGCGGTCAGCAAAATCAGCAGGAAGGAAAGAATTTTCATGGCGCGCAGTATATGTCCGCCGCCTTCCGCAGGCGGCCCGTATCCCCCGGTGGCATGGAGAATGACCGGCAAACCCCTAGAATCGTTCCTATGCCGCTCCATGTCGCCCTGCTGCTGAGCCTCGCGCTGCACGCTGCCGTGATCGTCGCACCGAACTGGCTGGCGGCGAGGCCACCCGCACCGAGCGCCAGCATCGAAGCGCGCCTGGTCCCTGCGCCGCCGCCGGCGATCGCGGCGGAAGCGGTCAGCACCGAAGCCGCCGACAGCAGCGCATATCCGCTGCCGCCGCCGACGCCCCGCAGCTTGCGGGGCAGTTCCTTGCGCCGTGCGCAAGCGGCGCTGTCAGAGCATCTGTTCTATCCGCCCGCAGCGATCGCGCAGGGTCTCGAAGGCGAGGTCATCCTGCTGCTGGTCCTCGCCGACGGCGGCAAGCTGGTCTCGGCGACGGTGGCGCGCAGTTCCGGCCACGCCCTGCTCGATCAGGCGGCGCTCGACGCCGCGCGCCGCATCGGCGCCCTGCCGGGCAACCCGCGGCAGACGCTGTTTCCGGTCAGATTCCGCCTGCAGTGATCTTCCGTAGCGGCGAGGTCGGCGTCTCTTGCCCGCCCGCTACGCAGGGGCTTCATCATCCGTAGCGGCGCGGTCGCCGTCTTTTGGCGGCCCGTCCGCTAAGCAGGGGCTGCATCAGACCGGGTTGTCGATATCGACAAACTCGCAAGCGATGCCGTACTTCTCCGCCAGATGCGCGCCCAGCGCCATCACGCCGTAGCGTTCGGTGGCATGGTGGCCGGCGGCGATATAGGCCATGCCGGTTTCGCGCGCCAGATGGACGGTCTGCTCGGAGATCTCGCCCGAGATGAAGACGTCGGCGCCAGCGGCCAGGGCGGCCTCGAAGTAGCCCTGGGCGCCGCCGCTGCACCAGGCAACCCGCGCCAGCTTGCGCCCCGGATCGCCGATCAGCAGCGGTGCGCGGCCCAGCGCCCGCTCGATCTGTCGCACCAGTTCAGCGGCAAGAGTTGGCGCTGGCGGCACGCCGATGAAGCCAATTTCCTGCTCACCGAAACGGCCGCTGACGGTCCAGCCCAGGCGCGCCGCCAGTTGCGCGTTGTTGCCCAGCGTGGCGTGGGCATCAAGCGGCAAATGGTAGGCGAACAGGTTGATGTCGTGCGCCAGCAGCCGCGCCATGCGCTGCCGGCGAAAGCCCGTGACGCGACCATCCTCGGCTTTCCAGAACCAGCCGTGATGCACCAGCAGCGTATCGGCGCCGCGTTCGATGGCCGCCTCGATCAGCGCCTGGCTCGCGGTTACGCCGCAGACGATGCGCTGCACGCGCTCGCAGCCTTCCACTTGCAGGCCGTTTGGGCAATAATCGCGAAAGCTCGCGGCATCCAGCAGATCATCCAGATAGGCGCGAAGATCCTCACGCAGCATCGCATCACCCGGCATCTCTTAACTCCCACAAAATTAAATTATGCGCCGCCTCTGGCTGATTTTTGCCCAAACCATCACAGTTTGCGTAGCCATCCTGTTTGTCGTCAAGACGCTCAAGCCGGAGTGGCTCGCCCAATGGCCCGGCGAAACCACACGCGTCGCGGCAGTGGCGACGGTGCTCGAAGCGCCCGCCGGCAGCGCGGCGCTGCGCCAGGGTTCCTATGCCGATGCGGCGAAGAAGGCGATTCCCGCGGTGGTGCATATTTTCACCAGCCAGGAAGTCAAGGGCGCGCGCCATCCCTTCATCAACGATCCGATCTTCCGACATTTCTTCGGCGACCGCTTCGGCGAACAGTCGCAGCGCCGCTCCGGACTGGGCAGCGGCGTGGTGGTCTCGCCCGAAGGTTACATCCTGACCAACTTCCATGTGGTCGACGGCGCCGACGAAATCGAGGTCGCGCACAACGACGGGCGCAAGTACAAGGCGCGCGTGGTCGGCTCCGACCCCGAATCCGATCTCGCGGTGCTGCGCATTCCCGCCGATCACCAGTTGCCGGTGATCGCCTTCGGCAGCAGCGACACGCTGCGCGTCGGCGATGTGGTGCTGGCCATCGGCAATCCCTTCGGTGTCGGGCAGACCGTCACTTCGGGCATAGTCTCCGCACTCGGCCGCTCGCATCTGGGCATCAACACCTTCGAGAACTTCATCCAGACCGACGCCGCGATCAATCCCGGCAATTCGGGCGGCGCCCTGGTCGATTCCAACGGCCATCTGATCGGCATCAACACGGCGATCTATTCGCAAAGCGGCGGCTCGATGGGCATCGGTTTCGCCATTCCGGTCTCGCTGGCAAGAAGCGTGATGGAACAGATCATCAAGACCGGCGGCGTGACCCGCGGCTGGGTCGGCATCGAAGTGCAGGAGCTGACGCCGGAACTCGCCGAATCCTTCAAGCTGCCGGGCACCGACGGCGCGTTGATTGCCGGCGTAATGCGCGGCAGTCCGGCGGACAAGGCCGGCATCAAGCCCGGTGACTTGCTGACGCAGGTCAACGGCAAGCTGGTGAAGGACGCCCAGGTGATGCTGGAACTGATTGCCGCGCTGGTGCCGGGCACCAGCGCACGCTTTGACCTGAAGCGCGAAGGCCGCGACGTCAAGGTCGAGGTCACCATCGGCAAGCGGCCGAAGCCGCCGAAGGAAGAATAGCCGCAAGCGGTTCGCGGCGCCTGCGGATTGAAAGCGACTACCTGAGCGCGGCGTTGAGCGCCTCCAGGGCCTTGCTGCCGGGACACAGGTAGGCGTCGCCGAGCTGGTTGAGCGGTTTCTCCACCGTGTTCAGGTGGCGATGCAGTTCCTCGGCGCTGCTGTCGACGTAGAGCAGGCCGGTGACGATCTCGCCCAGTGCATGGCGTTCCTGCAGATGGTTCATGGCACCGACGCGATCCGAGGGGTCGTAATCGGTGTCCAGCTTGCGCAGGTGCAGGATCGAGCCGTCATGCTGCACGATCCGCCGCAATTCGCCGGGGGCGTAGGTGGTATTGATCTGGTCGCGCGGCAGGATCACGTCGAGGCGATTCACGGCGTCGTTGTGTTCGCGCACGTAGTCGTAGCTCTTGGTCGAGCCGGCATGGTTGTTGAACGTCACGCAGGGGCTGACGACGTCGATGAAAGCCGGGCCACGGTGGCGCAGCGCGCCCTTGATCAGCGGGATCAGTTGTTCCTTGTCGCCCGAGAAACTACGCGCTACATAGCTGGCGCCGAGCTGCAGCGCCAGCGCCACCAGGTCGATCGGCGTGTCGTTGTTCACCACGCCGCGCTTGCTCTTCGAGCCCTTGTCGGCGGTGGCCGAGAACTGCCCCTTGGTCAGGCCATAGACGCCGTTGTTTTCCACGATGTAGGTCATGTTCACGCCGCGGCGCATGGCGTGGGCGAACTGGCCGATGCCGATCGAGGCCGAATCGCCGTCGCCGGAGACGCCCATGTAGATCAGGTCGCGGTTGGCCAGCGCGGCCCCGGTCAGCACCGACGGCATGCGGCCGTGGGTGGTGTTGAAGCCGTGCGAGGCGCCGAGGAAATAATCCGGCGTCTTCGACGAGCAGCCGATGCCGGACAGTTTGGCCACCTTGTGCGGTTCGATGTCGAGGTCGAAGCAGGCCTGCACCACGGCGGCGCTGATCGAATCGTGGCCGCAACCGGCGCATAGCGTCGAAATGGCGCCTTCATAGTCGCGGCGGGTGTAGCCGAGCGTGTTCTTCGGCGCATCGGCGCGCAGCAGTTTGGGTTTGGCGAGATAGGTCATGAGGCCACCTGTTTGCGTATCGGGGTCACCTTGTGGGCGGACAGCGCGTCGGCGATCCTGCCGGAAATGAAGCGGGCGGTGATCGGCGTGCCGTCGTAGTGCAGGACGCGGATCAGGCGTTTTGGATCGACCTCGCCTTCATTGATCAGCAGCATGCGCAGCTGCCCGCTCTCGTTCTGCTCGACGACGAAGACGTGGTCATGCTCGTCGATGAACTCGATCACCTCGTCGGCAAACGGGAAACCGCGCACCCGCATGATATTGACATGAACGCCCTGCGCTTCGAGCAAGGTGAAGGCTTCCGCCATGGCCGGACTGGTCGAGCCGTAGTAGATCGCGCCGAAGCGGCTCGGCTGCGACGCGCGCTGCACCACCGGCGCCGGCACCAGTTTCTTGGCCGTCTCGAACTTGTGGCGCAAGCGCTCCATGTTATAGACGTAGTCGGTCCCCGCCTCGCTGTACTTGGCGTAGGCATTGCGCGTGGTGCCGCGGCTGAAGAAGGCACCCTTGGTCGGGTGCGTACCGGGAATCGTGCGCCAGGGAATGCCGTCGCCATCGACATCGAGATAGCGGCCGAAGGTCTTGCCGGCATCCAGTTGCTCGGCGCTCATCACCTTGCCGCGATCGTAGCGGCGCTGGTCGTCCCACTCGAACGGCCGCGACAGGCGATCGTTCATGCCGATGTCGAGGTCGAGCATGACGAACACCGGGGTCTGCAAACGTTCCGCGAGGTCGAAGGCCTGGGCGCCGAGCGTGAAGCACTCGTAGGGATCCTCGGGGAACAGCAGCACGTGCTTGGTGTCGCCGTGGGATGCGTAGGCGCAGGAAATCAGGTCGGATTGCTGGGTGCGGGTCGGCATGCCGGTGGAAGGCCCGCCGCGCTGCACGTCGAAGACCACCACCGGAACCTCGGCGAAATAGGCCAGCCCGAAGAACTCCTGCATCAGGGAGATGCCGGGGCCCGAGGTGGCGGTAAATGCGCGCGAACCGTTCCAGGCGGCGCCGATGACCATGCCGATCGAGGCCAGTTCGTCTTCGGCCTGGACGATCGCGTAACGGGCCATGCCGTTATCGGGATCGGTACGGTATTTGCGGCAATAGTTGCCGAAGGACTCGATCACCGAGGTGGATGGCGTGATCGGATACCAGGCGGCCACCGTGGCACCGCCATAGACGGCACCCAGGCCACAGGCGTCGTTGCCATTGATGAAAATCTTGTCGCCGACGCCATTCGAGCGTTCGACGCGCAGACCGATGGGGCAGGAAAGATGCGCCTGGGCATGGTCATAGCCCAGTTTGAGGGCGTTGACGTTGGCGCCGATCAACTTGTCCTTGCCGCGGTATTGATCGGCAATCAGCTTCTCGACCACGGCGAAGTCCATGCCCAGCAGCGCCGTGAGGGCGCCGACATACATGATGTTCTTGAACAACTGGCGCTGGCGCGGATCGCTGTACTCGCGATTGCAGATCTCGGTCAGCGGGATGCCCAGCACCGTGATGTCCTCGCGAAAGCGCGAGCGCGGCAGCGATTTCGTCGAGTCGTAGAACAGGTAGCCGCCTGCCTCGATTTCGGCGATGTCGCGGTCCCAGGTCTGCGGATTCATTGCCACCATCAGGTCGCAACCGCCGCGACGACCGAGCCAGCCGGCGCCCGAAACGCGCATTTCGTACCAGGTAGGCATACCCTGGATATTCGACGGGAAAATATTGCGCGGCGCCACCGGTACGCCCATGCGCATGATGGCGCGCGCGAACAGCTCGTTGGCCGAGGCCGAGCCGGAGCCGTTGACGTTGGCGAATTTTATGACGAAGTCGTTGGTACTCTGGATTGCTTGCGTGGCACTCATGTCTTTCTGACCTCCGTTCCCGCTTCGGCGCATTGCAGGAAGAATTTCTGCATGTCCCAGGCGCCGGTCGGGCAACGCTCGGCGCACATGCCGCAATGCAGGCAAATGTTCTCGTCCTTGACCATGACCCGCCCCGTCTTCAGTGCATCCGAGACATACAGCGCCTGATCCGCGTTCTTCGCCGGCGCCTTGAGGCGGCTGCGCAAGTCATCCTCTTCGCCATTGCGGGTGAAGGTGATGCATTCGGTCGGACAGATATCGACGCAGGCATCGCATTCGATGCAGGTCTTGACCGTGAATACCGTCTCGATGTCGCAGTTGAGGCAGCGCTCGGCCTCGGCACAGGCCATGAAGGGATCGAAGCCCAGTTCGAGCTCGAGCTTGATGTCCTTGAGGGTCTTTTCCAGCGCCTTGACCGGCACCTTCTTGCGCTCTTCCTCCGACACCTGGTTGTCGTAGCTCCACTCGTGGATGCCCATCTTCTGGCTGACCAGATTGACCATGGGTGGCGGCCGCTCCTGCAGCTTCTTGCCGCGGCAGAACAGATCGATGGAAATCGCCGCGGCGTGGCCCTGGGCCGCGGCGGTGATGATGTTCTTCGGGCCCAGCGCCGCATCGCCGCCGAAAAACACCTGCGGCAGCGTCGATTGCAAGGTCTCCGAATCCAGCACCGGCATGCCCCACTTGTCGAATTCGAGGCCGATGTCCTTCTCGATCCAGGGGAAGGCATTCTCCTGGCCGATGGCCACCAGCACCTCGTCGCATTCCATCAGCACATCGGGCTCGCCGGTCGGGATCAGGCTGCGCCGGCCCTTGGCGTCGTACTCGGCACGGACCTTCTCGAACAGCACGCCCTTCAGCTTGCCGTTGTCATGAACAAATTCCTTGGGCACCAGCATGTTGAGAGTCGGAATGCCCTCGTGAATCGCCTCCTCCTTCTCCCAGGGCGAGGCTTTCATTTCCTCGAAGCCGCTCCTGACCACCACCTTGACGTCCTCGCCGCCCAGGCGCCGCGCCGAACGGCAACAATCCATCGCGGTATTGCCGCCGCCGAGCACGATCACGCGCTTGGCGATGCTCGTGGTGTGGCCGAAGGCCACATTGGCCAGCCAATCGATGCCGATCTGGATATGCGCCGCTGCTTCCTTGCGCCCGGGTATGTCGGCGTCGCGTCCGCGCGGGGCGCCGGTGCCGACGAAAACGGCGTCCCAGCCCTGGGCCAGCACCTCGCTCAGGCTGCCCACCCAGTGGTTGTAGTGAGTTTCCACGCCGAGATCGATGATGTAACTACATTCCTCGTCGATGACGCTGTCCGGCAGGCGGAATTTCGGGATCTGGCTGCGCATCATGCCGCCGGGCGCTGCGCCGCTGTCGAATACCGTAACCTGGTAACCGATCGCCGCCAGGTCGCGCGCCACGGTCAGCGAGGCGGGACCGGCGCCGACACAGGCGATACGCTTGCCGTTCTTCTTTTCCGGCGCCCGCGGCAGGCGATCCTTGATGTCGTCCTTGAGGTCGGCGCAGACACGCTTCAGGCGACAGATGGCGACCGGCTCCTTGTCTACCCGGCCGCGGCGACAGGCCGGCTCGCAAGGTCTGTCGCAGACCCGGCCCAGAATCCCGGGAAAGACATTCGAGCGCCAGTTGATCATGTAGGCATCCGAGTAATGCCCTGCAGCAATCAGGCGGATGTACTCGGGAACGGGGGTGTGGGCCGGACAGGCCCACTGACAATCCACGACCTTGTGAAAATAGTCGGGGGCGCCGATGTTCGTCGGTTTCACGTGCGCGCGGTCTCCAGTTACTTGTTTGCTGCGTCAGGAGCATTAGCGAAACGCCTACGCTCATTGGTTCACTTTATCACCCTCTGTCGCCTCGGAAAGCCGGCGCGGCTCCGTGCGGAAAAAAAATGCGCGGGCGAGTTTTCTCTCAAGCGAAAAATCGGCTAGTCTTTATACTTTATGCCTTGTCTAAGGGTGACTCGTTATGGCTTTGCGCGCGCTGATTTTTGACGTCGACGGAACCCTTGCCAACACCGAGCGCGATGGCCATCGCCCGGCGTTCAATGCGGCGTTCGCCGAAGTCGGTCTGCCCTGGCACTGGGACGAAGCCTTCTACGGCACTCTGCTGGACGTTGCCGGAGGCCGCGAACGGATTCGTCACTATGCGGAAAAGTATGATCCGGCAACCCGCGCACGGCCCGATTTCGACGATCTGCTGCAACGCATACACGACATCAAGACGCGCAATTACCAACGGCTGCTGGCCGCCGGAGCGATTCCCCTGCGTGCCGATATCGGGCAGCTGATCTGCGACGCGCGTACCGAAGGCGTGCGACTGGCGATCGCTTCCAGTTCCAAACTGGAGAACGTGGTGGGCCTGCTGCGGGCCAATCTTGGCCCGAATGCCGACACATGGTTCGACGCGATCGCGTCCGGGAGCGTCGCGGCGGCCAAGAAGCCGTCGCCGGATATTTATCTGTGGACCCTGAAGCAACTCAACCTGCCGCCGCGAGATTGCCTCGCCGTCGAGGATTCCTCCCATGGACTGGCCGCCTCGCTGGCGGCGGGAATCCCAACTGTCATCACCGTCAGCGACTACACCATCCATGAGAACTTCGAGGGTGCGCGCATGGTCTTAGCGGAAGCGGATATGGTTACGCTGGATAAGCTGAGACTGTGGCACGCAACCGCAAGCACTTCCTGACCTCCGCCAAGTGGCATTCTTGCTGTGTCAACGCAGAGAGGCGGAAAAATATTCTTACCCAGGCAATATAATTAAGCCGTATGGAACTCCGGGAAATACCTGTCGACCAACTCGTTTTTGGGGCGTACATCTCCAAGCTGGATCGACCTTGGACTGAAACCCCCTTCGTATTTCAGGGCTTTGTCCTGAAAAGCGACAAGCAGCTTGATGTCCTGAAAAAGTACTGCAAGCACGTCTACATCGACCCGGAGAAGGAAGAGCGCCGGGAACTTGGCCGCGTCACCGCAGAGGACTTGGCGAAGGTCCGCGGCACCACCGTGTACAAGGAAGTGGCGAGCGTCGAGGCCGAACTGCCCAAGGCGCAGAATGCCTACGCGAATACGACCATCGTCGTGCGGGAGCTTGCCCGCGCAGTCGAAATCGGCAATGCCATAGACAGTTCCCGGTCGCATGAAGCGGCGGCGCAGATTACCGAGAGTGTCGTGCGCAATCCCGATGCGATGGCACTGCTGATCAAGCTGCAGGAGAAGGGCGGCGAAGCACTGAGCCGCGCCGTAGGTATCTCGGTCATGATGACCATTTTCGGACGTTTCCTGCAACTGCCGCCGGACCGCATACAAATGCTCGGCATGCTGGGTTTGCTGCAGGACGTCGGCAAGCTGAAGCTGCCCGCCCAACTCGCCGCGCGAGGCCCCGTTACCGCGGAAGAAATCGAACTCTACAAGACGCATGTTAGTCATTCCGTGCGGACTCTCAGCGACACACCCGGCCTTCCCCCGGAACTGCCAGGACTTGCCTCTCTGCACCACGAGTGCTTCGACGGCAGCGGCTATCCGCGCGGACTGCGCGGGGATGCCATTGCCCTATCGGGCTTGATCGCGGGCATCGTGGATAGCTTCGACACGCTCACGGCACCGAGGCCCTTCGGGGAAAACCTGTCCCCGGCAAACGCGCTGAGCCTCATCTACAAGGAGCGCGGAAAACGCTTCCACCCGGCGCTGGTAGAACAGTTCATACAGTGCATCGGCGTATTTCCGGTCGGCAGCGTGGTCGAATTGAACAGCGGCGAAGTCGCGATCGTGATCGCCCAGAACATGGTGCGTCGCATGCAGCCGCGCCTGATGGTGGTCAGGGACACCAAGGGCGACCCCTTGGTGCCCTACAAGATGCTCGACCTGATGAAAGACCCCAAGGTCCGGCCCGGTGAGCCCTACCGGATTCAGCGCTCGCTGGAATATGGCACTGTCAAGATCGATCCGCGAGAGTTGTTCCTGTGAGCGAGGAAGGCTCCACGGAGCCACCAGCTAACCTTTCGGTTGCAGGGACAAGCGAGTTTCTGGAGGCGCTGCGCAGGATAGTCGGGGAAAGACAGTCCGACAAAGGGAATCTGGCGGTACTGGTCATCGACTGCGGCGTGATAAGCCGCATCGACACCGTGTGGGGTTACCAGATAGGCGATGCCGTGCGCAACCGCGTCGCCGCCTCCCTGCGTATCGACGTGCTGCGACCGGACGATCTGGTTGGCGCACTGGGCCGGGACGATTTTGCCTGCGTCCTGTCGACAGTCGAGGGGCCAGCCGTTGCCCTGCTGGCGGCGAAGAAACTGTTGCGCGCGCTGGATATGCCGTTCTGGATCGATGAGGAGGAAATCTACGCCAACCCGGCGATCGGGATCGCAATATTTCCGGAGCACGGCGATCAGGCGGAAACCCTCTTGCAGAGGGCCAAGAGCGCCTGCACCCGCGCCCGGGAGCTGCCGGGCCGGGTCGCCGACCACGCCGACGACCGCCACAACTCTGCCGCATCGCAGCTCCTTTATGAGAACCGCCTGCGCACGGCTGTTTCCGAGGACACTCTCGAACTGGTGTTTCAGCCTCAGTACGATCTGCGCCGCGGTCAGGTCATGGGTGCCGAAGGCCTGCTGCGCTGGCGCGACCCCGCGCTAGGCATGATCGATGCGGAGCAGGCCTTCGCCGCGGCGGACGCGGCGGACAAGGTCGCCGATCTGGTTTCCTCTATCCTGAATCGTGCGCTGCGCAACGTTTCGGAATTCCGTTACAGCGCAGGACTGGACCTGCGCATCGGGATCAAGCTGCCGGCCCGCGCGCTGCGACATACGGAACTGCTGGAGGTGGTGCAGCGAGCGCTGGGCACCTGGAGCAGGCGACCGGGTACGCTGATTCTGGGAATCGGGGAGACATCGGTACTGCACGAAGAAGCGATTACGCGGGAGACGCTCGGCCGCCTGAAGGAGCTCGGCGTGAAGCTCTCGATCGACGATCCGGGCATGACCATATCATCGCTGTTCGGACTTTCCGGCATGCCGTTTCAGGAAATCAGGATCGACGTTTCGGCGGCAGGCGATCTGGCCGGCACACCGAAGTCCGAGCATATCCTGCAGTCGATGATCGCCATGGCCCACCTCCTGCGGCTGGACGTGGTGGCCGTCGGTGTCGCCGACGAAGCCGCGGCGGCCCGGCTCAAGGAACTCGGCTGCGACTACATGCAGGCCGATTTCAAGGGGCCCGCGCTCGAACCTCAACAATTCGTCGAGCGTTTCGGATTCAACGAGGGCTGAACGCGATCGGGCCCCAGCGCACCACGGTCGCACCCCAGACGTAGCCGATCCCCGCTGCGATGGCCACCATCAGGTCGCCATCCTTCAGGCGCCCCTGACGCAGTCCTTCGTGCAGGGAAACCATGAAGTCCACCTGCCCGGCATGGCCGTAGTCTTCCAGGTACACCGATTGCTCGGGCCTTAGGCCGAGGGTTTCCAACAAGCCGCCGTGCATCGAGCGCTTGAAATGCAGCACATTCAGAAAGTCGATGTCGGCACGCGTCGCCCCACTTTTTTCCAGCGCCCGGTCGATGCAGGCCAGCCAGTTGGGCATCGAAACGGCATTCAGGCCCGCCTTCATGTGCTCGGGGTCAAACACGCCGAGGCTGCGATTGCCGCGCAGGCGCAGTTCGTTCAGGGTTTCCTGCGGCAGTGTCTCGATCGGCTGCACGGTGCCGCCGTAGCGCACGCCCGTGTCGCGCGAGAACGAACCGTCGGTAATGATGTGGCTGCCGAGCACGAGGTTGCGGCCCAGGTCGCGCCGCAGAATCAGCGCGCCGCCGGCCGCCGCCAGGTCGTACATGAAGGAGACGTCGGGATCGGTATAGTCGATCAGGTCGCCATTGCGGTAGCCGCCGACGATCAGCACCGTCGCGATCTCAGGATCGGCGATCATCATGTCCTTGGCGATCTTGATCGCCGCCAGCGTGGTGTTGCAGCGCTGCTGCAGGTCGATGCCCCAGGCGCGGCGCGCGCCGATCCGTTCCTGGATGTGGATCGCCGAGGTGGTCAGCGGATACTCCTTCCACTCCTCGCCCATGCACAGGATCAGGTCGATTTCCAAGGGATCGAGGCCACAGCGCGCCAGCGCGTCGAGCGCGGCGCGGGCGCCCATCTCCTGGGTGCCGTCTTCGCTGCCGGGAACGGTCTTCTTCACGATGCCCAGCTTGTCGCGCACCGCCGCCGCCGACCAGCGGCCCGCGGTCGCAGCGGCGATGTCGGCGGCGCTCATGTGCTGCGCCGGCAGATACAGGCCGTAGCCGAGTATGCCAATGTCGTTCATGCGAATTCCTGCCCCGGTTTGCTTGCCAGCTTGGTTATCAACCTGGTTTCCAAATTTCTTACCAGCACCAGTGCTTCGCCATCGCAGACCACGCGGCCGTCCGCGGTGCTGACCCGGGTCGCCAGATTGACCAGCTCCTTGTCCGCACGCAGGCGCGTGATCGCAACCGTAGCCGTCAGCGCCTCGCCGGGAAAAGCGATCGAGGGATAGCGCAGCTGTTGCTTCATCCAGCCCGTGCCGCGCCCCGGCAGGCGGGTGCCGAGCAGGTCGGAGAACATGCCGGCCAGCAGTGGCCAAGGCACGATGCGGGACTTGAGGCCGCGCATCCGCGCTTCCACGTCGTCGCGGAAAATCGGGTTGCGGTCGCCGCTGAGGTCGCCGTATTCGTCGAGGTCGACGTCACTGAAAATGCGCGTGCTGCTGACGCTCATGCCGGGGCGCAGGCCATGAAGCTCAGCATCGCCCGGCTCCGCCCGGTACTCCGCAGGAATCGGCGCAGACAAGGTCGCATCGGGTGCGAAGACGCGGCAGCGCCCGGTTGCGGTCGGAATCGGCGTGGCCCCGGCGCCGACTCTTGTAACTTCGGTGGCGATATCGAGCAGACCGCCGACTTCGGCCTCGACCTGCAAGCCTACGTGAAGCCGATCGCCGACATAGGTCGGATTGGGAAACATCAGCGTCTGTTCCAGTTGCACGACGCCCGGTCCGATCTGCTCCGTCAATGCCTTGCAGATGCAGCTATAGAGCAGCATGCCGTGAGCGACCGTGGCGCCGAAATGGCTCTGCGCGGCGAACACCGGATCGCAGTGAATCGGGTTGTCGTCGCCGCTCAGCCTTGCAAAGCGGTCGAAATCGGCCTGCAGCAGGACACGCTGGTAACTGCTCATTGGGGACTATCGCCGAACAGCCGGCGCAGCGTCGGTTTATCCAGCTTGCCGGCGGCATTGCGCGCCACGGCGGGAACGAATACCACATGCTTGGGCGCCTTGAAGCCGGCCAGCCGAGCCTTGCAGTGTGCGACCACTTCCGCGGCAGTCACCGTCGCGCCCGGTTTCAGGGCGACGATGGCCTTACCCACCTCGCCCCACCTGTCGTCATGGACGCCGATCACCGCCGCTTCGGCGACGCCGTCCATCTGGAAGATGACGTTTTCCACCTCGGCCGGATAGACGTTCTCGCCGCCCGAGATGTACATGTCCTTGGAGCGATCGACGATGCAGTAATCGCCCTCGTCGTCGAAATAGGCGATGTCGCCGGTGCATAGCCAGCCGTCCGCATAGGCCTTGGCCGTCGCCTCCGGATTGCGCCAGTAGCCGGGCGTAAGGCCGGGACCGCGCAGCAGCAGTTCGCCGCGCTGGTTGGCGCCGAGATTCTGTCGCGTCGCCGAATCGACTACCTTGCCTTCGACGTACATCACCGGTTTGCCCACCGTGCCGACCTTCCTGCGTGCCGTGGCCTCGTCGGTGAGGAACACGGTCGGCCCGGTCTCGGTCATGCCGAAGCCGAAGCAGATCGTGACGCCCTTGGCCAGGTACTGCTCGAGCAGGGTCTTCGGAATCGGCGCGCCGCCGCAGGCCCAGTTGCGCACCCGCGAAAAGTCGGCGCTGGCGAAACGGTGATGCTGACTGAGGAACAGATAGATCGCCGGCACGCCGAACATTATCGTGGCTTCGCGCTCCAGCAGTTCCATGGTCTGGTCCACATCGAACTGGCGCATGATCAGCGTGGTGCCGCCGACCATGATCATCGGGTTCATGTAGAGATTGAGGCCGCCGGTATGGAAGTAGGGCAGCACCGACAGCAGCTTGTCCTCGCGCCGCAGACCGACCGCGAGCATGCCGTTGACCGCGTTGGTGAAGGCCATGCCCCAGGTTTGCAGGACACCCTTGGGCTTGCCCGTGGTGCCCGCCGTGTACAGCAGATACCAGACGTCCTCATGCTTGCGCCAGGGCATCTCGATGCTGGCGCCCGACATTGCCGCCAGCGCGGCCTCGTAGCCGGCGACATCGCCGCGCGGCGCGCCGGTGACCATGCGCCGCGTCAGCCTGGCGGCATCCGCCAGTGCGGCGCCGGTCTGCTCGAATTCCTCGCCCCAGACGATCGCCGCCGGCTCGGCATCGGCCACGATGCCGGCGAGTTCGGGCAGCGCCAGGCGCCAGTTGAGGCAGACCATGATGGCGCCGAGCTTGCCGCAGCCGTAGAGCATCTCGACGTAGTCCGAGGAGCTGTGCGCCAGCACCGCCACCCGGTCGCCGGGCCGGATCTGCCAGCGCTCGCGCATGAACTCCGCGAAGCGGCTGGCGCGTTCGTTGAGCTGCGCGTAGGTGACCGAGCGCTTGCTGTGCAGATCGACCAGGGCAAGCTGCTGCGGAAACTGTGCGGCATGTTTTGCCGGCCAGTCGGGTATCAACATTGGGCGTCCTCCAGATCCGGTGCATCGGGGTAGCTGGCGAAGTCGCGCAGGAAGGCATCGACGCCGGCCAGGGCTTCCGGCGCGGCAATCAGTTCGACGAAGCGGGCGCGCTCGGCTTCCAGGTCGGCGGCGAGCTGTGCGCGGTCGCCCCACAGCAGCCCTTTTGCCGCGCGCATGGTGCCGGCGGGATAGGCGGCGATCTTGCGCGCCGCCGCCGCCGCAGCCTCCTGCAGGGCTTCGGCCGCCACGATCTCGTTGGCCAGGCCCCAGGCCGCCGCCTCCTCGGCACAGATGCTGCGGTTCAACAGCAATGCCGCGGCCGCCCGACGGCGACCGGCGAGGCGGCCGACCAGCGCGGTCCAGCCGCCGTCGGGGCCGAAGCCGGCGGTAGCGTAGTGCGCCTTGAACACGGCCTGCGGCGCCAGCATGACCAGATCCGCGGCCAGCACCAAGCCGATAGCACCGCCGGTGACGATGCCATGCACCGCGGCCACCACGGGCTGCGGCAGGTCGACCAGCGCCAGGATCGCCTGGTTCAGTTGCCCGACCAGGCCTGCACCGTAAGCGCGCAGATCGTCGCGCTCGCGGCGGAAGCGGCGCATGTCGCCGCCGATCGAGAAAGCCGGGCCATCGGCCGCGAGCACGACGGCGCGGCAGGAGGCATCGTCCTTCAACCCGGCCAGCGCGGCGAGCAGATCCGCCAGCAGTTCCGGCACCAGGGCATTTTGCATACCCGCCCGGCACAGCACCACGCGCGCCACGGCGTCGGCACGCTCGACCCGCACCAGACTCACTGGATTACCCTCCCCCCAGCCCCCTCCCCAAGGGAGGGGGTCACGGAGGTTCGCCGCTGCGCGGCTCCGGTCTGTGGCTGGCGCCCCTTCGGGCGGCCGTGCGGGGCGCTCATCGCAGTCTCCGCAAGGCCGCCTTTGTCCGCAAGCGGCCGACGATGCCGGTGGGGAAAAAATACACCGATAGCACGAACAGCACGCCCAGCCACAACAGCCAGCGATCGGGATGGAACAGGTTGGCCAGCAGCGGCACGCCGGCCAGTGCGCCGGAGGCTTCCTTCATCAACACCTGCAGGTAATTCTGCATCAGGATGAACAGCGCCGAACCGATCACCGCGCCATATACCGTGCCCATGCCGCCGATCACCACGATCAGCAGGATGTCGGTCATGACCTCGAAGGAGAGCATGGTCTTCGGTCCGACGTAACGCAGCCAGAGCGCCATCAGGACGCCGGCCAGGGTCGCGATCAGGGCGCCGAGGCAGTTGGCCAGGGTACGGTAGATGACGGTGCGGTAACCCAGCGCCTCGGCGCGAAAATCGTTTTCGCGGATCGCCTGCAATACGCGGCCGAAGGGCGAGTTGACGATGCGCAACATGAACAGGAACAACGCCAGGGCGGCGCTGAACACCAGGTAGTAGGTGATCAGCTTGCCGTCGATGGCGCGCCCCATGATCTCGCCCTCGATCAAGTGGAAGCCCGGCTGCAGCAGTTCCGGCACCCGGAAGGTGCGGCCGTCCTCGCCGCCGGTGAGGTCGGACAGCTGCGAGGCCAGCACGGCGAAAGCGGAGGCCACCGCCAGCGTGATCATGGCGTAGAAGATCGCCCGCACGCGCAAGCTGAACAGGCCGATGACCAGCGCCAGCACCAGGGATAGCGAAAGCGCACCCGCCGTGCCGACGAAGATCGCCCACCAGCTCGGACCCATGGCATGCAGGGCGAGGCCGACGCCATAGGCGCCGATGCCGTAGAACATCGTGTGGGCGAAGGAAACGATGCCGGTGTAGCCCAGCAGCAGGTCATAGGAGGCGACCAGCACGATGAAGACGCAGATGGTGGCCGCGACATTCAGCGAGCGCGCACCGGGAAACAGGAAGGGCGCGAAGGCCAGGCCGAACAGCACCGCGAGCAGCAGCGCCGACAACAGGCGACTGCGCGGCAGATCTCCGGAGAGCAGGGTCCTGATCATGATCAGCGCTTGGCCACGGGATAGAGACCCTGCGGCCGCCAGAGCAGCACGGTAACCATCAGCAGGATGTCGGACACCAGCGCCACTTTGGGCGCCAGGAAGCCGGCATAGTTCGCCACCAGCGCCACCAGCATGGCGCCGATGAAACAGCCGCCGACCGAACCGAGGCCGCCGATGATGATGACGATGAACACCAGCACCGTGATCTCGCCGCCGATCGCCGCGGTCAGGGTTTCCTTGTAGAGGCCCCACATCACGCCGCCGAGGCCCGCCAGCGCCGAGCCGGCCATGAAGACGCCGACGAACAGGCGGCGGATGCGATAGCCCAGCGCCTCGACCATTTCGCCGTTTTCGACCCCGGCGCGGATCAGCAGGCCGACCTTGGTCCGGTTGAGCACCAGGAACATGGTGACGAATACCGTGAGCCCGACGCCGACTGCGATCAGGCGGTATTTTTCCAGCGCCGCATCGCCGATGATGAAGGCGCCGCGGAAAGTCGTCGGCAGTTGCAGCGGAATCTGCTCGGCACCCCAGATGACGTGGATCAACTGCTCGGCGACGATCATGCCGCCCATGGTGATCAGGATCTGCTTCAGGTGCAGGCCGTAAACGGGCCGGATGATGATCCGCTCGAAGGCCCAGCCCAGTATCCCGGTGACCAGCATCGCCAGCAGGATGGCCAGCCCGACCACCGACAGGTTCATCAGGATCGAGTCGGCCTCGACCCAGCCCTTCATCGGCAGCAGAACCAGCGTGGCGGTGAAGGCGCCGACCGAGACGAAGGCGCCGTGGCCGAAGTTGAGCACATCCATCAGGCCGAAAATCAGCGTCAGGCCGCTGGCCATCATGAACACCATCATGCCCATCGCCAGCCCGGCCACGGTCAGCGTCACCCAGGTCGGGAAACTGCCGATCAGCGGCAGCATCAACAGCGCCAGCACCGGCACCAGCAACAGCGGCAGCAGGTCCACCCGAAGCCTGGGCAGGGCCGAGTCCTGCGCTGCGACGCTTGATATCGTCGTCATATGTCCGATCCTATTGGTTCGTGTCCAGCGAAAGGCCGAGCAGCTTGTGCTGTAAGTCGCGGTCTTCCGTCAGTTCGGCCATCGATCCGGAATGCACGATGCGTCCGCCGTCCATCACCGCCACCGTGTCCCCCAGCGCACTGACGAAGCTGAAGTTCTGCTCGACCAGCAGGATGGTTTCGGTCTGCTTGAGTTCGCGGAAGGCCGCGATCATGCCCTGGATGATGGCCGGTGCCAGACCCTTGGTCGGCTCATCGATCAGCAACAGCTTCCTCGGCTCGACGATGGCACGGGCGATCGCCACCATCTGCTTCTGGCCACCGGACAAGGTGCCCGCAGGCTGGTTCCAGAACTTCTTGAGGGCGCCGAAGAAACCGAAAATCCACTCCAGACGCGCTTCGTCCATCTGATCCGCGCTCTTGACGCCGCGTGCGGCAAGAAACAGGTTTTCGCGCACCGTCAGGTCGGAGAAGATGCCCATGCTCTCCGGCACGTAGGCGATGCCGGCGCAGGCGATGTCGGGGGTCGGGCTGTGCGTGATGTCGTCGCCCGCGAAACGCACGCTGCCGCGCGAGGCGTGCCAGAGGCCCATGATGGTGCGTAGCGTGGTGGTCTTGCCGGCGCCGTTGCGCCCCAGCAGCACGGTGATGCCGCCCTTGGGCACCGCCAGATCGACACCCTGCAGGATGTGGTACTGGCCGATGTGAGTATGCACTCCTTCCAGTTGCAGCAACAACTCAGACATGATCGGCCATCCCGGTGCCCAGGTAGGCTTCCTGCACGATCGGCGAAGCCATGACTTCGGCCGGTTCGCCGTCGGCCACCAGATAGCCGTTGTGCAGCACGACGATGCGGTCGGCCAGCGAACGCACCACGTCCATCTTGTGCTCCACCAGCAAGATGGTCTTGTCGCCTTGGCCTTTGATGTGGTGGATCAGGTCGAGCACCACGGGCACTTCGTCCACGCTCATGCCGGCCGTGGGTTCGTCGAACATGAAAATGTCGGGCTCCAGGGCCAGCAGGATTGCGATTTCGAGCTTGCGCTTGTCGCCGTGGGAAAGGGCCGAGGCGAGTTCATGGCGGCGCTCGGTCAGCGCTGTGACATGCAGGAAATGTTCGGCCTTCTCGATCAGCTCGACATGGCTGGCCCACCTCGAGATCATGTTCAGCCCAAGTCCGGCGCGACTTTGCACCGCCAGGCGCACGTTTTCCAGCACGTTCAGGCTGGGAAACAGGTTGGTCAGCTGGAACGCACGGCCGATGCCGCGCTTGGTCCGCTGCGGCGCGCCCAGATGCGTGATGTCTTCACCGTACAGCCGCACCGTGCCCGAGGTCGGCGGCAATTGCCCCGAGATCAGGTTGAAGTAGGTGGTCTTGCCGGCGCCGTTGGGCCCGACGATCGCGGTCAGGCTTCCCGGCCGGAAATCGCAACTCACGTTGTTGACCGCAACATGGCCACCGAAGCGGATGCTGAGGCCGTGCGTCGACAGGACGGGATGTTCGTTGTTCATGGAAATGAATTCACCAAGGCGGCCGTGGCAATCCTCAAGCGGGGACCGGATTCGACTCCGGTCCGTCGCGCTGCAGCGGGCCAGACCCGCCCTGGTACAGGTCGATCAGCGCTTGTTCTTGATCGGCACCGGCAGTTCGGATGCCGGGAACTCGCGCACCAGTTCCAGCAGATCCCACTCGTTGGCCTGGGCCTTCTTGATGCGGAAGTGGAACATCGGCTGCAGCGCCTGATGGTCTTCCTTGCGGAAAGTCATCTTGCCCTTGGGTGTATCGAAATCCATGCCCTCCATGGCCGCTATGAGCTTTTCGGTATCGCTCGAGCCGGCCTTGGTCAATGCCGTCACCACTGCACTGGCCGCGGCGAAACCACCCGCGGTGAAGAAATCCGGTGGCTGCTTGAGGCGCTTCTGATTCTCGGCGACCAGCCAGACGTTCATCGCGTTCTTCGGGAACGCGTAGTAGTAGTAGATGCTGCCCTCCATGCCGGTCAGATTCTTCCAGCCCTTCATCACCGGCAGGATGTTGCCGCCGGCGCTGAGTTCAATGCCGTAGCGCTCGGGCTTCATGTCGGCGATCTTGGTCAGCGGATTGGGACCCGCCCAGTAGATGGAAAGAATCTTGCGGCCCGGCTTGTCCTTCAGCGCATCGAAAATGCGCTGTGCCGAGGCCGTGAAATCCGTCGCGTTCTGCGGCGCGTATTCCTCGTGCACCACCCTGGCCTTGCTCTTAACCGCCGCCAGCGATTCCTTGAAGGCCTTGATGCCGTCGCGACCGAAAGCATAGTCCTGCGCCAGGAAAGCGACATTGACGTCGCCCATCAGGGTCGCCGCTGCCGCCAGGCCGTCCTGGGTCGAGTTGCGGCCGGTGCGGAAAATATAGCGGTTCCACTTGTCGCCGGTGATCGCATCGGCAACGGCCGGTTCGACGATCAGGACCTTCTTGTACTCCTCGGCTACCGGCAGCATCGCCAGCGCCGCGCCCGATGAGGTGGTGCCGACGGCAATATCGACCTTGTCGTCGCCGTAAGCCTCGGCCAGAGCCGCCTTGGCCAGGTCAGGCTTGCCCTGGTCGTCCTTGACGATGACCTTGATCTTGCGCCCGTTGAGGGTCATGGTGCCTTTGGTCAGGTATTCGAGGCCCAGCATGAAGCCCATTTCTGTTTCCTTGGCATAGGCTTCAAGGGCGCCGGTCTTGCCGGCGATGAGGGCGATCTTGAGTTCCTGGGCGCTGACCGGAGCAGTCAGTGTGACCGCCAGGGTCGCCAGGGATGCAAAAACCAATGTCTTCAATTTCATGTCTGGTCCTCCTTGGATGAAATGATGCCCGCGCGAACGGGTTCGGCTTAAGCCCATGCAGAAGATATGCCAGCCCCCTGAAACGCTGGCAGGTCATATACATGACCGATACCTAGCAAGCCTGATTGGGCGCTTGCTGTCCTGATACCCGGACACGAAATTCAATGAATTAACTTAATATATTGAATTTATTTGTTTTTAAAAAGTGTCCGGAAAACAGGACAAACACTCAGGTGTCGGTTTCCTGGGACAGGATGCCAAGAATCGCAAGCTTCTCGTAAAGCTGGGCGCGGCTGATTCCCAGCAACTTCGCCGCATGCAGCTTGATCCCGCCCGTGGCTTCCAGTGCCCGCAGAATCTCCTGGCGCTCGGCCATGGCGACCGCCTCGCGCAGAGGACGCACGGGCTGCTCCAGGGGGCTTACTGCAGATCCGGTCGAGGCGAGCCCACCCCCCTGGGTTTCCGGCAGCATGGGAAAGTCGGCGCTGGTGAGACGGCGACTGTCGGACCGCGCCATCGCCTGTTCAAGCACGTTGCGCAGTTCGCGCACGTTGCCCGGCCAGTCATGGACCATCAGCCGCGCCAGGCCATCTGCCGCCAAGGTGCAGGAGGCTTCGCCGCCCTGCTCCGCAATCTGCTCGAGCAGCGTTTCGCACAGCATCGAGATGTCTTCGCGCCTTTCCCGCAG